>NZ_PNDP01000008.1:0-76019 GCF_005886415.1 Pseudoalteromonas sp. S327
ATGTTAGCCCCATACAATATGAATCAATGAATTAAAACCCCGTGTCTACTTTATCGGGGTCAGATCAAGCGCCTATTAACTTATTGCCAATCGCTGATTACTGCTCAACAACATGATGATGAGTCATCAAACGAAATAGTTGATACCAGTAAGAACATTAATTTTAGTGATTACAAAAAAGACTAAAACAGAATGAAATAAGTTTTTGCAAGCTTGTGAAAATATATTTTTATAAATTTTTGTATAGCATTACAAAAATAAAGTAGTACTAACAAACACTAATTGTTAGTTAAATATTTAAGGAAGAAAATGACCCTCTCATTACAAAATTTTAATAGAGCCCTATCTGAAGCAGAACAACTATTAGCATGCTTTGAAACGCTAAATAACCATCCAGAATTATGCTCTTATGATGTTTTAAAAAAAGCAAGCTTAATAATGACGCTAACCGCATGGGAAACCTATGTTGAAGATGTGGTAACTGAAATTTTTGATGTCAAGTTTAGCTTAATTAAAGGCTCTCAATTTGGTCACTTTGCAGAAAAGCAATTAAACGAACGCTTAAAGTTATTTAATAACCCAAATTCAAATAAAACCAAAAAGCTATTTGAAGAGTTTTTTGGTGTAGATATTACTGAGCAGTGGGTATGGCCAAACGTGTTACCAAAAGATGCCAGAGAGCAGCTGAATAAATGGATTTCTAAACGGGGCGAGGCCGTACATCGTGCACAGTTTGATACTACTCAACCACAAATAATTAAAAAAGATGAGCTTGAAAAGTGTTTGCGGTTTTTTAAAGCGCTTGCACAAGCAACAGATAAAGCATTAGCAGTAATTTAAAGGAATAAGTAATGAGTTTACAAACAAGAATAAAAAAATTAATTGATCAAATTTCGGTCGGAATGCATGAGCGTGAGGAGATAATCCCAGTTGCATTACTTGGCGCACTAACTGGGCAAAATACATTTTTATATGGCCCACCAGGTACAGCTAAAAGTTTGATATCGCGACGTATTGCTAAAGCATTTGATAACCCGCCTTATTTTGAATATTTAATGAACCGTTTTAGTACACCAGAAGAGGTGTTCGGGCCGGTATCGATTAAAGCGTTAAAAGAAGATCAATACACACGTAAAACTGAAAATTATTTGCCTAAAGCAGAGTTTGCGTTTTTAGATGAAATTTGGAAGTCGAGCCCTGCAATATTAAATAGCTTATTAACACTCATCAATGAGGGGGTTTATAAAAATGGCCAAGAACTTGAAAAAGCGCCCTTAAAGGCCTTAATTGCAGCATCAAACGAAACGCCTGAAGAAAACCAAGGTTTAGATGCGTTATACGATCGCTTTATTATCAGGTTAATGGTTGGCCCAATTGAAGTAAAAGAAAACTTTGAAAGGCTAATTAGTAGTAAGCCAACTCATGCTGAAGTGAGAGTTACTGATGAGGTAGTCATTAAGAATAATGAATGGGCTAGTTGGCTTAAAAAGATTGATACGGTTGAACTTTCAAAGGATACGTTAACAATTATTCATTTAATAAGAAAAGAGCTGTCGGATCAATTTTTAGAGCTTGGTGTTTATGTGTCAGACAGGCGATGGCAAAAAGCAGCTCAGTTGCTTAAAGCCTCGGCATTTTTTAATAATCGTAAACAAACTAACCACAGCGATGCTTTATTATTACGTTATTGCCTTTGGACTACCGAGAATAACCGCGAATATGTTGAGAGCATAGTAAATAATGCCATAGAAGAATCTGGCTTTTCACCAGAGTTAAGCTTAGCTGAGCTTGATAGAAAAAAAGATGCACTTGATAAAGAAATTACTAATGAAATTTTTCATGAAAAAGATGTGTACGAAACACATGATATTAATGGTAAAGAGCACTATCAAGCGAAGCAAACATTTTCTTACCGAGAGAATCACACCTACAGACGAGAAGTAAAAACAACAACACGTACTTTTTACATCCCTATGAATAAAATGAAGAGTAAAGACACCTTTAATCCTGTTGATGCGAATGGTAATGAGCTTGAAACTTATACATGTACGTTTGATGGTCAAGGTAGTTGCGAAGTTAAAATTACTGGATTAGAGGGACGATATAATTCTACAGCCCATGTAACACCAAAGATTCTATATAAAAAAGGACAAAAGAAACAAAACGTAAATAACCGCTTAATTAATGCTTTAAAAGCCGAAGTAAATGAGCTGACTCAAAGCTTAAGGACAACTTTAGAATTATGTGAGGCTAAGCAAGCAGAGTATGTAGCTTCTTTATACTCACCATTTGTGTCTGAACAATCATGTAATATAGCGCTAAATGGTATTAATCAACAAATAAGTGATTTGAAGTTAAGAATTAAAGATTGTGACCGTTTAAAAGGGTTATGTAGTGCGTAATATTGATGAATATGCAACCACTATGCTGGCTGAAATAAATAACGATTACCAAAGTACCTTTGAGCACGCTCCAAATTTAGCATTACAAGTTGAAGATCGCCTAAAAAGCTGGGCTGATAAAGCGAACCGACATTGTTTGTTAGAGTTCCCTTATTACGATGCTCAAAATGAGTTGGATGTTTTTAATAGCTTAAACTTTGATAGCTTAACTATTAGAAAATATGAACTTGCGTTAAATAAATACAAAGCTTTGTGTGCAAAAAGTAACGTTAATTTCAACAAAGACTTTTGGGATACAGATTTAGTTCACCTCAAAAATGAGGCTGTCGCGTCAAAAAGTAAGAACGTTAAAGCTGCTAGTGATTTAGCCACTTCTGCTAATTTATTGGCAAAGGAGTGGCAAAAGTTACTGTGTTCACTATATGAACAGTGGGAACTAGAGCAAATAACTTTATTGAGAGAAAAGTTTTTAAAAAGCTTAGCTAAAAAACTAAAGCTTATTGACGAAATGCTTACTTTATTATGTAAGCTAGGTCTTGAGCCAGGCATTTTACTTGACCTTTCAAGTGGTTCTTTAAAGCTAAATAATTTATCTAAAGTTAAAAGCTTAATGGAACGAATTCATAGTGATGAAGGAATTAAAAAGCTATTAGACTTGTTAGGTCGTATAAACCAGGTTAAAAAAAGTGAAAAAATAGAATCAGTTACTCATTCTTATATACAAAAATCATCCATAATTGATATTAATTCTAAAGAAGAAATAGTAGGAATTAAATTATCTAAAGATATTGAGCATGCTCTCCCTTCTGAATTAGCGCTATTAAGTGACGAGGACACATCAATTCTATTTGACCTTAAGTATGTGGAGTCATCCTTAATGTGCTTTGAAATGTCGGGGCAGCAATTTGTTGATGAGGAATTTGAAATAGAGGAGGAGTTGACAGTTGATGAAGATGAACAAAAAGGCCCTGTAATTATTTGCATTGATACCAGTGGTTCAATGCAAGGAACGCCTGAAACTGTTGCCAAAGCTGTTGCTTTAGTTATGTCATTAAAAGCGCAAGCTAAAAATAGAGATTGCTATATTATTAACTTTTCTACTTCGATTAATACCTTAGATCTATCCAAAGGATTTAGTTTAGAAAAGTTGACAGATTTTTTATCAATGTCGTTTTATGGTGGAACGGATGTAGGACCAGCTATTAGCCATGCAGTTAATTTAATGACAGAAAATACATACAAAAAGGCTGATTTACTTATCGTTTCTGATTTTATAATGGATGGGCTGCCAACTTCGCAAAAAGAGGCTATATCTGCTTTAAAGCTGAATGGAAATAAGTTCTTTTCTTTAGTGGTGGGTAACTGTTACCTAAGTAAACGCCTCAGAGAAGTATTTGATCAGGAATGGATATATAACCCTCATAATGGAAGTATTAATGAGCTGGTTGCTATTGAAAGCTGGCTAGATTGATTAAGGTCTAATGAAGTTTTATTTTGAAAGATACAAAGCATTTTCGGCTGAAATGTTAGATGAAGTCCAAAGTGATTTCGGTCAAGATAGCTAATGCCTGAAGTACTGAGCGAACGTGAGCTAATGTAGTCAATCGGGTTATGAGGTTAAGTGATATTAGGAGTGAGCTGGCTAGTTTACAAGCTTGTGAAGTTAAGTTCTAGGTACAAAAGTGTATTATTAAAAAGTTCCAATAATTAAAATAAAAGAGTGCCCATTATGCTGATGGCAATTTTGAATAATAAAGCTGGCAGAATCGAAAATGCTCAAGGTGATGCAGTTTCTTGGCGTGAAATATTTAAGGCTTATGAAGACCTTTTAACGTCTACTTTTTTTGAAAGGTTTAGTTACTTAGATCAAGTGTCTCAAATTACTATATTAGCTAAGTGCTTTGATATAAAAGATAAGTTGTATCTATCTGAAACCCTGGGTGAATTAGAAAAAATAGAGTACTGGCCGAGGTTTACTTTAATTAACGATCAGCAAAGCCTTGTTGAGCCAGATGTTATTTTATGCTTTAAAAAAGTGAATATATTGATTGAAGTTAAGCCCCCTAGTGGAGGTGAACAATATTTCGAACAGTGGTCTAGAGAGGTTAAAGGCTTATTAAATAGTAACTTTAAGCATAAGCCACTATATTTCCTGGCTTTAGGTGGCGTATCTAAAATTGGAGTTAACCAACAGCTTAAAAATCTGGTTAACGATTTTGAAGTGATTGAGTACGCTGCAGCAAAAAATTGGCATGAATTGGTCCCTATACTCAAAGTGCTTCTTAGTACAAGTAAATTGCGTGAACAGCGAATTGTAAAAGATATGATAGCTGCTTTAGGGCTTTTTAATGTCTGTATTAAAAACTTTAGGTGGAAAGATTTTGATTCAGCTTTATTAAAGCCAATTACGTTGAATCATAAATGCTTTTTAGAAAAAGAACGGTTAAATATAGGTAACGAATTGAATTTTGACAATATCTCAAAAGCAAACTTTCAGCCTTTATCTCTTAACTCAATTACTGAATGGAAATTAAATTGATGGATACCAAAAAACCAGGCACAGAACTATTAATGCAAGTCCGTACAGGGCATCGCTTATTGGCAGCTTTTTATCAGCGTTTATATAGTAACTTAAATAAACTGCTGAATGAATTAGAGCTAAGTTTTTACGTATGGCGACCAGTAAATTTTGATAGACCAGCGACTTTGAGTATAAACCCATTTCAAAAATGGCAGTGGGATTTATTACCTGCTATGTCTAGTTACTTCATATTTAAAACTGACTTTGACAACAATAAAATAGTGCCAGGGCATTGTTTAGTTGAGATAAAAGTTGATTTAGACACAGCTGTTGATGGTAAATCGGACTTAGGTGGTCAACCTGATGCACTAGGGATAAAAACTTCAATTGAAGAATCTACCAGTATTCTAAGTGTAAGAGCTTATTCCCCGTATCAAGAAATAGCAGGTAACTGGTATTATAATTTATGGTCCAAATGCTCAAATATACCATTGAGTTCAGAGCCCTCAGAGCTAGATAACTTTCCTGTTATAACAAGTGGTTTTGAAATTGATATACAGGACCTGCTAGAAACGGACGGGCTAGATAATCTAATTGGCAGAGCAAAAAGTATTATCGAATCTACTTGTAGTGCGTCTAAAAACAGGCTTTAGATTTTGCTATGAATTAAGTAAGTAGGCTTTATTAAAGCTACCCCGCTATGGGGTAGCACTTTAAGCTGCAGTACTTGCAGTGTCTCTTTTCCCAATTTTTTCACTTATCCATTCTTCAACTTCACTTTCTACCCAGGCTACAGAGTTACCACCTAGCTCGACCTTCATTGGAAATCCACCAGCGCTCATAAAGCGATAAACAGTTGAACGGCTTAAGCCTGTGATATGTAAAACTTCTTTTAATTTGATTAAACGCATGGGATTTCTCCGGTTAGGTTATTAGTACATATCCTTTCCGGGGGTAGTAATTTTTTACTGAGGCGAAACAAAAACGTTAAACATATACAGCACAATTTTGCATAAACCATTGAGAGGGCATAATAATGCAAAATACAAGTCACTATACGAATTTGACCACCCAGTAAGTGGTGAACAAATACTTGAAGCAGCAGCTTACATAACAGTTCAAAAGCAAATCAATCAAGGGTTTAAAGTGCCACTATAGGGAGCGAAAAGTCTTAGACTTAAATATTAACAATTAGCCAGACGTACTTTTTAAGCACATTGGATTATTGGTACTCAAATAACGCGTTTTCCCATTCTTGAATGATTATTTGGCGCTTCATCTGATCGTCTATCACTAATATTTCTATGCCAAGGGGGACGGGGCGCAGCTGACCTTCTGATATATCAAGTAAATGTTTTTGCTTAATTCTTACTTCGTTATTTATTGGCTCAAAATTAGTAAAGTTGGCCATGTCTGTTTGCCCTTGTACAGACACTAAGTAATCAATAAACAGCTGTGCGCCAATTACATTTTTAGCATGTTTAGGAATAATGGCACTGCGCATAATAACCGAGGTGTAGTCTTTAGGTTGCACCACAATAATATTAGGGTGCTGCGCCGCCCATGTGCGCGCATAAGAGCTTAATATGTTATAGCCAACAGTGAGCTCGCCCGTTGAAAGTGCCTTGAGTATGTCGGCGCTGCGTCTAAATACACGCGTGCTGTGATAGCCAAACGATTCAAGCATTCGGCCATAGCTTGAGCTTTGCTCGCGGTCATGAGCCCACAGCAAATAGCCTATGCCCACTTGAGTAATATCGTAAATGCCAATGCGGCCTTTAATTTGCTCACTGCGCCTTCGAATTAGCTCTAATAATTCGTTGCGGCTACTTGGTGCGACCTCTTCGCCTAAAAATTCTTTATTAAATGCAATTACCGCTGTTTCATAGGTAAAGCCAAATACTTCATTTCGCCATTTAGCCCATGCAGGAAGCTTATTTGTTTGCTCAGAGCTGTAAGGCTGTGCGTAACCATCGTTAACTAACTTTACCTGCAAGTTCATTGCTGAACTTAATAATACGTCGGGCGGGTTTTTAACGTCGGCTAAAAATTCGCTATACACTTCGAAAGTACTCAGCTCGTAGTAGTCAATTTGTACAAAAGGGTATTTTTTTTGAAAGGCCGATAAAAAAGGGGCAATTTCCATTTTATCAGCGCCGCCATATATTTTAAGCACAGATTTATTTTCGCTTTGTGCCGGAAATACTAAAGGGTTTTTTGCAGCAACGAATGGCGAGCCTACAAAGCACGTTAAAACAACGGCAATATAAATCAGCGATAAAAGTTTCAATGTTCGTCCTCGGTCAGCATTAACGGAAAGTTTATTTCAAAAATAAGCCCCGACGGGCTGTTATCAAGCAGCTTAATAGCAGCGTTATGATGCTCTGCTACCTCTTTAGCAATGCTTAAGCCTAAGCCACTGCCGGCACGTGGGTCGCCTTTACTTTTGTAAAACCGCTCAAACACATGTTGTTTTTGCGCATCGGGTACACCTACGCCTTGATCAGCCACGCATAAACGGGCTATGTAACCACTGTCTGTACTGTGAAGCTCGGTAGAGACATTAACTTCTTTGTTTTGCGGGCTAAATTTAATCGCGTTTTCTAAAATGTTGCGTAGCATTTGGCTAAGTGCAAACGAATCACCATTGATCATTAAATTATCATCACCTTGATATGTGATGATCACGCCGCGTTGAATCGCCGATACCGCAACATCTCTACACACAGACTTTACCAGCTCCGGCAACGAAAGCGTTATTAAAGGCTGGCTATGAAAGCGGTGCGCAAGAGTGGCTTGGTTTAACAGTTGCGTAACGGTGCTGTCGAGTAAATCTGTTGAATATAAAACACGATTTAACTGCTCTGTTCTTATTTTTTCATCGCTTTCTTCAATGGCATTTTGCGCTTGGCTTTTAAGGCCTGCAAGAGGCGTTCTTATTTGATGGGCCACTTCGCCGGTAAAGCGTTTTAAATGATTAAGCGAGACTTCTAATTGCGATATAAAATGGTTAATGGTTGAAATTAAATCGGCCATTTCTTTGGGAACCGACATATCAA
The DNA here is from genome assembly GCF_005886415.1 of Pseudoalteromonas sp. S327. Lineage (NCBI taxonomy): Bacteria > Pseudomonadati > Pseudomonadota > Gammaproteobacteria > Alteromonadales > Pseudoalteromonadaceae > Pseudoalteromonas > Pseudoalteromonas sp. S327. Next base: position 7,983 of record NZ_PNDP01000008.1, read on the forward strand.
TAGGGCGTAGATCAGTGGGGGAGCGCCGACGTATTTTTTTATTTATGCTGTAAATAGGGCGCAAAATTTGATTCACTCCCAGTAATATAAGCACAATAGCTATTACAAACGTTAAAATAACCATTTGTATCACATTTAAATTCATTTCATAGGCGAGCTGATCGCGAGCTTGGGTGGTTTGGCCTATTAAAATATTTACATCAAACGATTCGCCCACTTCATAAAGCTTATCTGAGAGTAAAATAAAGCGGTAGTTTTCGCCTTTGTAATCACCTTCCCAAAATTGTATCAGTAGGTTATCTCGTGGGTCATATTCTGCACGTTGCCACTGAGTGTCGGCTTTTTGCAAAATGTGTTGATATAAGCCATTGTAGCCGGTTAAGTGTTCCCCTTGATTTTGCGTTATTTGATACACCAATCTGTCATTTGAGGCCATCGAGAGAGTTTCAAATGTAGCGCTGGGTAAATCAACAATAATTTCGTGGTAATCAATGTGGGTATTTTCAAAAATTTGTAAAGCAGCACTGGCAAGTAGCCTATCGTATGAAATTTGGGCGGCGTTTTTACTGTAATTATTAGCCATAAAATAGGTTATAAGTGTAATTATAACCATTAAAGCAATGGTTATTGTAAGCAGCTGCCGGCGAATTGAGGGGAGGGTTTTGCTACTCATTAGGCTCTGCTAAAAGATAGCCTAAACCACGCAGTGTTTTTATATCAACACTGCTATTTACCAGCTTTTTACGAAGCCTTGCTACGTAGGTTTCTATGGCGTTGGGGCTGGGTGAGTCGTCAAACGAATATAAGTGATCGAGTAACTCATCTTTATTAAGCACTTTGCCTTGATGCGTTAAAAATATTTCTAGCAACCTAAATTCTCGTTGTTTTAAGTCAATAAGTTCTTTAGCAATAGTGACCGTGCATGATTTTCGGTCAAAATCGAGGTTGCCATAACTAATAATGTCTTTGCCAAGGCCTTGGTTACGCCTAAGTAGGGCGCGGCAGCGGGCTTCTAATTCGCCAAAATCAAAGGGTTTAGTGAGGTAATCGTCGGCGCCTAAGTCGAGTAATTCTATACGGTGCTCTACTTGAGCGCGTGCCGTTAAAATTAATACAGGCGTATTTGATGAGCGAGCCCTGAGCTTTTTTAATATTTGCTCACCGTTTAAATTGGGCAAGTTTAAATCAAGTAAAATAAGGTCGTACTCATGGCGTTTTAACAGCGAATTAGCCACATCACCACTGGTTACAAGGTCTATACCTTGGCCCATTTTGGTGAAGCGTTGGCAAATTGCTTCTCCTAACACTTCGTCGTCTTCAACTGCTAAAATTCTCATTAAGCACACCCGCAAAGTCGCAATTAAAAAATATAATTTTAAGTTGTGCAAGACACTAAACAATTACTGCAACGTTTACAATACGCAAATGCCTTCGTTTATAGCAAGATAAGCTATAGTTTTAATTTAATAGCTAAAAAATACAATTGCCTAAAATGTAATTATCTTGTGACAGGTTTGTGACAGGTTTGCCGTGTAAATTGCAACATGAATAAACTGATACACACTACACACTACACACTACACACTACACACTACACACAACTATAAATTTAATTAAACAAGGTAGCGGAGACAACTATGGATCAACAGTTCTCTAAAATATTTGCAGTAACAGGCGCAGTATTAACTTGTGTTTCTATTCCTTCGTACGCTTCTTTTAATGGGCTTACAGAGCAAGACGAATTTAATATTAAGCTAAGGTCAATTTACTTTGACCGCGATTACGATAACGACGCCAGCGACGACTCAACGTTTGCACAAGGCATAGAGCTCAATTATCAATCGGGCTATTTTAATGACTTAATTAGCATGGGTGTCTCTACTTATACGGTACTTAATTACAACTCAACCGGCAGCGCACAAAATAATATTTTACCCGCTGGGTATGAAAAAGGCGGCGTTGACGATAGTTTTTCTAAATTTGGTCAATATTTTATCGACGTTAAACTTGGCGACAATGGCCATGTAAAAATAGGCGGGCAAAAAACCAAAAGCATGTTGTTAAAAAGCTCGGGTAGCCGCGCAATTCCCAATACTTTTAGAGGTGTATTTGGTGACTACAAGTTTGGCAATACCAAAGTATATGGTTACGCCTACGATAAATGGAGCCGCCGCCACGATGACAAATGGGAAGATTTTTCTACCGACCAGTCAGATAACGGCGCAATTAGTGTTATTTGGGGTGTGGGCGCAAGCTACAAAAAAGACGCGCTAAAAATAGACGCAGAGTATTTAAACTCCCATAACTACTTATCAAAGCTTGGGCTTAAAGGCAGTTACGCTATTAAGCTCGATCACAGTAAGTTAACCCTTTCAAGCGGCGTATTTACCTCACAAGACGATGGCGATTTATTTGTAACCGGTGCAGAGGGTGGTGATTTAGATGATGAAGATGCACTCGGTTCGGTTTCAGGCGTTACTAAAAGTGAAAACGATGGTTTTGCCTATTACCTAGATGCTAATTGGAAAAAAGATATTTGGACACTAGGCGCCGCATTTACCAAGGTGAACGATGCTTGGATTGAAGATAACTTTAGCGGCGATCACGGGACTAACCCGTTTCCCACGCGCTCATTAATTGGTGCCGATTTAACAAACCAAAATGAGTCAACTTGGCAGGCTCGCTTAGGTGTTGACCTAAAAGCAGTGGCACCGGGTTTAACCACAAAGTTTTATTACACCAGCGGCAGCGATGCAGAAAATTCAAGCTTAGGTAAAGCAGGTGGCACAGCCGATGAAAAATATTGGGCCATTGATACACGCTACAAAGTAGCGGCTGTAAAAGGCTTAAGCCTACGTTGGTTATTTTTAGATTACACCACAGATGAAACTGGCAGTGTTGATGGTGTAAAAGGAGACAGAGCAGATCACCGTGTATATGTAGATTACACCATTAAGTTTTAAACGCCCCCTTCGATTGGCTTTTAACGCGCAGCATGAAAATGCTGCGCGTTTTTTAATTTTTAAAAGTTATTTTTTAATCAATTTTTATTTCGTGACAGGTTAGTGACAGTTTGGCTCCTTACTCTTAAAAAAAGGGCAACGTTTTGATAACGACGTTACTTGTTTTTAATTGCATTGAAAGGGCGAAACGATGAACTCAACACACGCTACACCTCAGTTAAAACCTACGCCGAGAGCCATTCACTTTCGTGCAAATAGCCAACAAACAGCCACGGCTGCGAGTGCAACAAGTAATACTAATTTTGCCCCTCAATCTTTGCAAAGTAAGCAAGAGCAAGTGCAAGAGTGCGTGGTTATTTTAAGTAATAACTAACCCGTTACTGCTCATTTAAATTGATTTAGAAGCTGGATTATTATGACTATTCAAAAAAAAATACCTTGTGTCATTATGCGCGGCGGAACGTCTCGCGGGACTTATTTTTTAGCCAACGATTTACCGAGAGAGTGGGATAAACGCAAAGAAATTTTAACTGCAGCAATGGGCTCAGGCGATCCGCTGCAAGTAAACGGCGTTGGTGGAGGAAACTCACTAACCAGTAAAGCGGCCATTATTTCACGCTCAACCGACCCCGATGCAGACATTGATTACTTATTTGCGCAAGTTGCTATTGAGCAAAATGAAGTCGATATAACCCCTTCGTGTGGCAATATTTTATCTGGTGCAGCACCTCTGGCAATTGAATACGGACTGGTTACTGCAAACGACGGTGAAACAACGGTACGGGTTAAAAATGTAAATACCAATACCCTGATTGAAGTTGTGGTACAAACGCCTAACGGCTTTGTAGAGTACGAAGGAGATGCCACCATTGATGGCGTACCAGGCTCTGGGGCTCCTATTTTACTTAAGTTTTTTGATGTGTGTGGCACTAAAACCGGTGAATTACTGCCTACTGGCTCTGCACGCGATACCTTTGATGGCGTAGAAGTAAGTTGTGTAGATGCTGCCATGCCAATGGTACTAATACCTGCACCATCACTGGGTGTAAAAGGCTCTGAAACTAAACAAGAGCTTGATGCAAATACAGAGTTACTGCAAAAAATAGAAAGCATTCGCCTGCAGGCGTCACTAAAAATGGGCCTTGGCGATGCAACCGGAAAAGTCATTCCTAAAGTCGGTTTACTGTCGGTGCCGCAATTTGGCGGTACGATAACTTCGCGCTACTTTGTGCCGCAAAATTGCCATACCAGCCATTCTGTTACTGGGGCAATTTGCGTGAGTGTTAGTTGCATGTTGCCAGGCAGTGTGGCGTACGACTTAATTACGCCACAAAGCTCAGAGCAGCAAAATATAGTGGTTGAACACCCAAGCGGTAAAATAGATTTACTACTTGAGGGGCGCTTTGAAAACGACACGCTAGATATAAAATCGGCGGGGTTAATGCGCACAGCCAGAATGTTATTTAAAGGTGAAGTACACATACCTGCAAAAGTATGGGATGAAAGCAAAATAGCTTAACTTATACCAATGGGCAAAATAGCTCACTTAATTAAGAGAATTGGTATTAAGCCTTAGTAAACCAACCGAAAATGCGATAGCAGATTGTCTGTTATCGCTTTTTTTATGCTTTATATAAATAAAATTAAACTTATTTTTATTTAAAAACAATGCCTTATAAATAATTTTAAATTAATGGGTAGTTTGGCATCGATGACAGGTAGATGACAGTTTCGGCTATTAGTCTAGCTGTTGTTAACTTCTTTTAACGAAATACTTTCATCTACGTAATAGATGCAATGACGTTATTAGGACCTATTTAAATAATTGCAGCGAATAACAGAGGTCAAATTATGAAGATTAAATTAAGTACTTTTGCACCTAATCGACTAAAAGCAATGCTTGTTGTGTTAGCAGCGAGCACTTGTATCAGCTCAGCTTATGCAAACAATAACGACGAAGTAAGCTTTGATGGTGAGCGAGTAGAGTGGGTTGTGCCTTTTAAAGAAGGAGGCGGCTCTGACACATGGGCACGTTTTTTTGGTCCACGTTTTTCTCAGCATTTAAATGGTAAACCTGTGGTTGTAGTTAAAAACATTCCAGGTGGTGGCTCTACCAAAGGCGCTAACCGCTTTGAGCGCCGGGCTAAAGCAAATGGTTTAAATGTATTTAGTACTTCTGCCTCTACACAAATCCCTTACTTACTTGGCGACTCACGCGTTAGATACGAAGTAAAACGTTGGAACGTGATTATGGCCACACCGACAGGTGCGGTGGTATATGTGCGCCCAGAGCTGGGTATTAAAAACGCATCAGAGCTTGCCAAATTGCAGGGTCAAAAACTTAAATTTGGTAGCCAACGCGCCGCGTCAATGGACTTGGTTGGGTTATTAGCCTTCGACATGCTTGATTTAGACATTCATGCCATTTTTGGTATGAAAGGCCGTGGCAGTGCACGTTTATCGTTTGAACGTGGCGAGGTGGATATCGACTTTCAAACTACCTCTGCCTACTTAAAAAAAGTACAGCCGCTAGTTGATGAAGGTAAAGCGATTCCGCTTATGTCGTTTGGCGTACTTAATAAAGAAGGCAAAATTGTACGCGACCCAACGTTTCCTGACTTACCACACGTAGGCGAGGTATACGAAATGATCCATGGTAAAAAGCCAACAGGCGTTGAATACAACGTATGGAAAACCTTTTTTGTAGCCGGTTTTGCCGCGCAAAAAGGACTGTTTTTACCTAAAGGCACCCCAGATGACGTTATTGCAGAGTGGCGCAATGCAGCACAGCGCGTCATTGATCAAGACAACTTTAAAGAAGAGTCTGAATTAGTACTTGGCCAATACCCACAACTTGTAAACGAAGATGCAGTAAACACACTGAGCTCAGCACTGACAATTTCTGAAACTGACAAACAATGGGTAAGAAATTACCTAACCGAAAACTACAACGCGCGTTTTTAAAAACCTTGTTGATTTGTTGTACACACAGTGGCTCGCATTTAGTGAGCCACTTTTTTAATCTAAGGAGAGCAGTATGTTAGATGCATTTTTAATTGCGCTACAAACTATTCTTACCCCCACACACTTAATGTATTTATGCGGCGGCGTTTTTTTAGGCTTGCTGATTGGTATTTTTCCGGGATTAGGCGGCATAGCGGGTTTATCGTTATTACTGCCATTTTTATATGGTATGGACCCAATTTCAGCGCTTGCTATGCTTATTGGCCTAGTGGCGGTTATTCCAACCTCTGACACCTTCACTTCTGTATTAATGGGTATTCCAGGCTCCAGTGGCTCACAAGCCACAGTGCTTGACGGCTTCCCACTGTCTAAAAAGGGTCAAGCAGCTCGTGCGCTTTCAGCAGCGTTTGCTTCGTCATTATTTGGTGGTCTTTTTGGCGCCATTATTTTAACGCTGTTTGTACTGATTGCCCGCCCCGTTATTTTAGCGTTTGGCTCGGCCGAATTATTTATGCTTACTTTGCTAGGTTTAAGCATGGTGGGTGTATTAGCCGGTAATAGCCTAGTAAAAGGCTTAAGCGCATGCGGCTTAGGTTTATGTTTAGGCTCACTTGGCGGTGCTCCTGCAACCGGTGAATACCGTATGGTATTTGATAACGGTTACCTTATGGATGGTATTCCGTTAGTGGTTGTTGGTTTAGGTATATTTGCGTTACCTGAAATTATCGATTTACTGCGTCAAAACCGCTCTATTTCAGAAGCTTCTGAGCTGGGTAGTGGGTGGTTTGAAGGCGTAAAAGATGTCGTTAAAAATAAATGGCTAGCCACGCGCTGTGCTGCCATTGGTTGTGTTGTTGGCGCACTACCTGGTCTAGGTGGCAGCGTAGTTGATTGGATCTCTTATGGTCATGCGGTACAAACCTCTAAAGACACCGAAAACTTTGGTAAAGGCGACATACGCGGTGTTATTGCCCCTGAGTCATCAAATAATGCCAAAGAAGGCGGTGGCTTAATTCCGACCTTATTATTTGGTATTCCAGGTTCTGGCAGCATGGCTGTATTTTTAGGTGGTATGGTATTAATTGGTTTAGAGCCAGGCCCTGCGATGATCACCACTGACCTTGATGTTACTTACACCATTGTATGGTCACTGGCGCTTGCTAATGTAATTGGCGCGGGCGCGTGTTTACTTATTTCTAAATGGGTAGCAAAGGTAACAACTATTCCTTACACGCTCATGGCACCATTTATGGTTATGGTGATCTTTTTTGCGGCGTTTCAGGCAACCCGTGATTTAGGTGATTTAGTCGCACTTATTGGTATTGGTATTTTAGGCATATTAATGAAGCGCTTTGGATGGCCGCGTCCAGCATTTTTAATTGGCTTTGTACTGGCAAGCGGCATGGAAACTTACCTTTATCAAGCTATTCAGTTTGACGGCATAGAGTTTTTATTAAAACCGGGTGTGATGATTATTGGTGCATTAACCGCGCTTTCTATTTTCTTTGCAGCACGCCACTCTATTAAGGCAGCTAAAAAAGAAAAAGCCAATAAGAACACGGCTAATGCTGAGGTAAAACCAACTAATCTTAAACCACAAATCGCGTTTTCTGGCTTTGTTTGTTTAGTGTTTGCATACGGTTTGTATGACTCGTTCCAACGCACATTTTTAGGAGGGGTATTTCCTGCTGTGGTGTGCTCGTTCATGTTAATACTCTCTGCGGTTGTGCTGATCAAGCTGCTACTTAATAAAGTAGACGATGCTGTAAATTACGATAATGAGGTCTCTGCGGGGTATGTAAACGACTCAAGCGTGACTGGCCTTTGGCATTATGTATTTTGGCTGTGTGGCTTATTAGCTGGGTGTTTTTTACTGGGCTATGTGATTTCGATAGCGTTGTTTTTCATAATATTTTTACTTGTAAAAGCACGTATATCAATTGCTAGAACATTAACACTGACAGTGTGTGCGTTAGCATTTTTACTCACTTTATCGCACTTTATGGTATTAGATTTACCAAGCGGTTACCTACAAGAAGTGGCAAGCTTTACGCAGCTGTAAACGCCGCCGTGCTAAGCAAAACAAGCAGCGCTTAGCACGGTTTACATTGGCTCTAAAAGGCACTGGCTTAAGAAGGATATAATTATGATTTCACCTAAGCTTATTTTAATGCCGCTTTCTACAAGTGGGCATGTAACAGAGCGCTTAAAAGGGGGCTTAGCCGTTGCTAAGTATTTTAATGCGCACCTTGATGTTTATCACACGCACTTAGACCCAAAACGCTTTTTACCAACAGGGCAGCTTGGCTTACCAACTAAATTGGTAAAAGAGTTAGACTCTGTAGCAGGGCGCTTTGCAACAACCGAATCGGCAAATTTAAAAACCGAATTTGTTAGTTTATGTGCCCAGCAGCAAGTTAAATACACTGACGACAGCGCAGAGCATCCCACGCACCCAAGCGCTTCATGGCATATTAATATAGGTGTGCGCAGCGAAATAATTGCAGAGCAAGGCAAAGTCGCTGATTTAATTATTATTCCGCAGTCTAAAAGTGGTAAATCAACCTCGACCTTTGAGGCATCGGTAATGCGAAGTGGTAAACCTATATTACTGGTACCACGGCAAATGACCCACTTTGATATAAAAACAGTGGTGATTGGTTGGAACGCCAGCACCGAGGTATCGCGCGCGCTCACTTACAGTTTACCGCTTCTAAAACAAGCTCAAAAGGTTGTTATTTGCACCAGCGCAAGCAGCGCCGATAAAATGCCAAACGGCCATGAAGTGGTTAAATATTTAGCTCAGCACGATATTAAAAGTGAGTTTGTAACATTTAATAATGGCAGGCAATCGACCGCTAAAGCGTTTATGTCGGTAGCGCAAATGCATAACGCTGATCTAGTGGTGATGGGCGCATTTACTCACAGGCGAATCCATGAGCAAATTTTTGGTGGTATGACTAACTACATGCTAGCAAACACCACCTTGCCAATACTTATGGCGCGATAACACTTAAAGCTTAAAAACTGAATTTTACCCAAAAGCCGATATTTACGTTCAATATCGGCTTTTTATTAAAGCTCAATATGATAAAACTAACCATTACAATAATAAAAGTTAATGGGTAGCAGCCTATGTATACGCTTTCGCAGTGGCAATCAAACGGGCAGTTTATTGATATAAATGCCCAGCAAATTTTTACTCAAACAGCGGGGGATGCTAATAACCCCGCGCTCCTTTTGATACACGGCTTTCCTAGTGCAAGCTGGGACTGGGAAGGTATGTGGGATGAGCTCAAAAAACACTACTTTTTAATTACACTTGATATGCTGGGGTTTGGCCTTTCGGATAAACCAATCAATGCTGCTTATAACATTACAGAGCAAGCTGATTTATACACGCAACTTTTAAAGCGTTTAAATATTACCAATGTACACCTATTAGCCCATGATTACGGTGATACCGTGGCTCAAGAGCTATTAGCAAGGCAAGTTGCTGCTCAAAGTGACTTACGCATACACAGTGTATGCTTTTTAAATGGCGGGTTATTTCCACACATACATAAACCTTTATTTATACAAAAGCTGCTACTTTCAAAACTTGGTTGGCTAGTACCTAAGCTAATGAGCAAACAAAAGTTTGCTAAAAATTTAATCACTATTTTTGGTAAAAACACGCCACCAGCCCCTATAGTAATTGATACCCTTTGGGCGTTGTTAATTTACAACAATGGTTTACGTGTGATGCCCAAGCTAATTAAATATATTACACAGCGAAAACAAAACGAACAGCGCTGGGTTGGGGCAATGATTAATAGCGATATACCGCTTACGTTTATTGCAGGTGAGCAAGACCCAATATCGGGTAAACACATGCTTGAGCACTATAAAAAAACAATACCAATGCGCGCGTACAAGGGTTTGTTGAGCTTGGCCACTATCCACAAATAGAAGATGCCAAGGCGATAACCGAGGCTTATTTAAATTTTAGAAAGCAGATATAAAAAACGCGGCTATTTTAGGCCGCGTTTATAAACTAAATAACGTGATGCTGGCTACTTAGTACTTTCTTTTTTTAGGAATTTTTAACTGGCTTTCAAATTCATCAGGAAAAAGCACCGTGCCGTCGTCCTCTTCGGTAGGGAACACCGCAATAAGTAGGTCGTCTTCTTCAAGGCCGGGTGTCCAGCGGCTAAACCAATCTTTAGTCGGAATGGCTTTTGGTGTACAGCCTTCCCATTCGCCCGTGGCCCAAGCTTGTGCAAAATCGCGGGTTGGCCACACTGGTACACAGTCGTCATCTTCGTTGGCAAGCATTACGCAGCCATCATCGTCGTTTAAAATCCATACTTGTTTGTACTGTTGTACGGTTTCAAACATAAAAGCGAGTCGTTTTTTTGCCCCTAGCCCTAAAATTACGGTTTGTTCTTCAGTCGCATTTGCAGTTGTCATAATTGGCTCACTCTTTATTGCTTCAAATTTGAATTTTACTGTTACAAGTATATCGAGTTATGTGACAGTGTGTTGAAAAATTATTATTTAACCTGAACTCTGGATAATAAATCTATCTCTAGCAGCTATTTTAAGCGCTAACTGCGTTGAATTTACTGAAAATCTCTGACTAGAGACAAAATAAGCTTAACTATCATCATGATAAAATATGTTAGTAAATCTCTTAACCAGAGTTCAGGTTATTTAATTTTGTAATTCAGATCTGTTTTGGTACTCCCTAAGTATATTTTGAGCGAGCATTCAAAATTACCCTTGAATGTTGTTAAAAAGGCCGCATCTCATATGCATACTCATAATGAAGGATTTAACAATGACCACAGATTTACTGGCCCCGTATACATTAAACGACTCACTTGAACTTAAAAATCGCGTTTTTATGGCGCCTTTAACCCGTTGTATGGCTGATGATAATTTAGTACCTACGCAAGATATGGTCGAATATTATGCGCGCCGTGCCGATGCTGGCTTAATTATTAGCGAAGCCACTATCATTCGCCCAGATGCACAGGGCTACCCAAATACACCGGGGTTATTTACCAGCGAGCAAATTCAAGGCTGGAAAAAAGTAACCGACGCCGTACACGCAAACGGCGGTAAAATGTTTGCACAGCTTTGGCATGTTGGCCGTGTTGCTCACCCTCACTTTTTTGACGGCGAAGTATTAGCGCCATCGGCAATTGGTGTTGAAGGCTCTGTACCACGTATGCGTGAGCTGACATACATTACGCCAAAAGCGGCCACTAAAGAGGATATTAATTCATTGATAGCCGACTTTGCTAAAGCGGCCGAAAACGCCATTGAAGCAGGTTTTGATGGTGTAGAAATTCATGGCGCAAATGGTTATTTAATTGATCAGTTTTTACATTACGCTGCAAATGAGCGCACAGATGAATATGGCCAAACACCTGAAAATATGGCGCGTTTTGCAATAGAAGTGACCGATGCGGTTATTAATGCTGTAGGTAATGAGCGTACGGCAATTAGGTTATCGCCAGGTGCTTATTTTAATATGGAAGAAGATAAGCGTGATAAAGCGGTATTTGATTATTTATTAGCGCAGCTAGATGACAAAAAACTGGCTTACATTCATGGCGGTATTTTTGATGACAGCACTCAATTTGACTCTTTAGAAGGTAAAACAACCTCGCAGTATTTGCGCGCTAACACTAAAACCAGCCTTGTAGGGGTAGGTAGCTATAGTTTTGATGATGCAAAACAAGCAATAAACAATGACCAGTTTGATTTAATTGCGATTGGTCGTCCATTTATTGCTAATCCAGATTACATTAGTAAAGTGGCTAATAATGAAGAGCTTGTTGCTTATAGTGACGAGATGTTAGCTAAACTATTCTAATGAATTAGTATTTATATATAAATCAGCCTAGGTTTTTGTGCTTAGGCTGACTTACAAATGACATAACAAAGCCATAAAAACCCCACATTTTTTTAACACCCCTGTAAATAAACTTAATTTTTGTTGTCATAATTCGAAATCATACTGTGCCCGCTTTCATAATTACTTTAGATAATTAAAACCAAACGGGATCACAATGTACGCTTTAACTAATAAATCGATTTTGAGCATGGCAATTGCTATGGCTGTATCAACATCAGCTTATGCAAATGACAACGAAATAGAAGAAATAACCGTTACTGCAAAACCAACCAGTTACGCAAATAATGTGATTGAGCCTGCAATGCTTGATCAACAAACAACGGTTTCGAGTGTGTTATCGGTTATCGATAACTTACCTGGCATTAGCATAAACGAAGGCGATGCATTTGGTGGCGATGACTGGTCTACCACAATTACTATGCGTGGTTTTAGTATTGACTCAAACCAACAGCAATTAGGGATGACCGTTGATGGTATTCCTAACGGTGGCTCAAACTATGGTGGTGGCGCTAAAGCAAACCGTTACCTAGACACTGAAAATTTAGCCACTGTAGAAGTAGGCCAAGGCACCTCAGACATTAGATCGGCATCGCTTGAGGCATTAGGCGGTACATTTAACTTTGTAAGTAAAGCGCCAAGTCTTGATAGCAGCACCACTTTTGCTTACACCTCGGGTAGCCACGATGCGACCCGCTTTTACGTTAAGCACGAAACGGGTACTTTATTTGATAATACACAAGCGTATGTAAGTTACTCGCAAACTGATACTAGCCGCTGGATTGGCTCGGGTAGCAATGGCGGAAAAGATAACCAACACGCAGAGCTTAAATTTGTAACAACGCTTGCTGATTTAACAATTACAGGGCGTTTATCTTACGATGATGTAAGCGAGACTAACTACAACAGTGTAAGTCTTGCGCAATTTGAACAAACGCCAGAGTGGGATCAGCTAACGTGGAACTGGACAGGCGTTCCACATTACGACCAAATGTTTGCTGAGGGCTGGGGTACACTGCGTGAAAATACGTTAGCGTATTTAAAGTTTGAGTATGCACTTTCGTCAACATCGCTTATTACAGTGAGCCCTTATTATCATAAAAACTCGGGCCGTGGCGATTGGATCCCACCGTATTTAACAACTCCAGTAGATGAAAACGGCAACCCAACTACAGAGGGCGGCACTAACGCAGGCTCTTACGGTTTTGTAGATAGCGCAGGTAACGCACTGGCACCAAACGAAGGTTGTACGGCAAGTTTAAGCTGGCCGTGGGAGTCGGGCCCTGGTTTAAACCCAGCATGTTACGATGATACGGCAATACCTGTAATGTCGTATCGTCATACGCATTACAAAAAAGACCGCTTAGGGGTTACTGCCAACTACCAAGCTACGTTTGGCATGCACGACATAGAAGCCGGTTTTTGGTATGAGCAAAGCGACCGTGACGAGTCTCGCGATTGGCACAAAGTAATTAATGCCAGCATTTACCACCACTTTGATAGCACGCCATACTGGACCCAGTATAAAAACACTTTTGAGACCGACACCCTCAAATGGTACGCGCAGGATTCAATGGCTCTTGGCGATTTCACGCTTAACGTAGGTGTTAAAAAGTACCTTGTTGATATTGAAAAGTACGACCATTATCAAAATGCCACAACCGCTAAAGTTAATAGTGACTCTGATGTGTTATTTAGTGGTGGTATTTTGTATCAGCTAAATAACTCAACCGAGCTATTTACCAGCTATAGCGAAAACTTTGCAGCCATAAAAGACGGTGTACTTGAGCGCGACAGCTCTGATTTATCAGCCATTGAAGCTGAAACCGCTGAAAACATCGATTTAGGTGTACGTTATCAAAATAACGCGTTAAACCTGACCGCAACAGCGTATTCAATTGAATTTGATAACCGTATTACGTTTATTGCCCCAGGTAGTGACACTGGCGGTATTGATTACACCATAGGTACAAATGGCTCTTACTTAAATGTAGGGGGTATTGAATCGCAAGGTTTAGAGCTGTCGGCAAGTTACATGCTAAGCCCACAATGGAGTGTATATAGCTCGTACACGAATAATGACTCAGAGTACAAAGGCGATGCACCCGGGTTTGAAGCCGGTGAAAAAGTAATAGACTCAGTAGATGACTTATTTGTGCTATCGACCGATTACTTTAGCGGTGATTTCCGCTTTGGTTTATCGGCTAAATACACCGGTGAGCGTGGCGAAGTTGATGGCTATACCGTGGTTGATTTAAACGCAGGTTACGCAACCGATATAAACGCAGGACCATTTAAAGCTATTGATGTTGCCTTTGTTGTTTATAACGTTACCGATAAAAGCTATTTAGCGGGTGGTACGGGTAATGGCAGCACTTACTTTATTGGTGCGCCACGTACAGCAGCACTGACGTTATCGGCTACGTTTTAATAGCCATAATGTACAGTAAATAATTAAAAGCCCATCTTTGATGGGCTTTTTGTTAAAGGTACACAGTAATTAGGTACACAGTAGTTATGAACTCAATTATAAAAGCCACGGTATTTAGCATCATTGTATTAATCAGCAATACCGCGAGCGCAGCGCAAAATGTAGTGCTAGTGACCCTTGATGGTGTGCGCTGGCAAGAGGTGTTTAGCGGCGCAGATAAAAACCTCATTAATAATGCCGATTTTGTTAAAAACCCAACGCAATTAAATAAGCAATTTTGGGCGCCTACCGCCAGTAAGCGCCAGCAATTACTCATGCCATTTTTAACTCAGCATGTGGCTAAAAAGGGCGTAATTGTAGGTGATAGAGCAAAGGGCTCTAATATGTCGGTGAGCAACCCTTGGTATTTTTCATACCCTGGGTATAACGAAATTCTCACCGGTGAAGTAGATGAAAAAATTAATAGTAACAATAAAGTATTAAACGCCAATAAAACCATTTTAGAGCGCCTAGATGAGCGTGCAGACTTTAAAGGTAAAACCGCTTTGTTTGGGAGCTGGGATGTATTTCCTTACATTGTGAATACTCAGCGTAGTAACGTGTATGTGAATGCGGGTTTTATGCCCATAGAAAACGATTTATTTGCTGATGCTAAGCTTTTAAACGCGTTGCAAAATGAAATTCCAAGCCCATGGGGAAACGTACGCTTGGACAGTTTTACTTACCGATTTTCCAAAGGGTATATGCTGGCAAAAACGCCGCGCTTATTAGTTATTAGCTTAGGTGAAACCGATGACTTTGCGCACGATGGCCATTACGACCAGTATTTAAAATCTGCAAGGCAAAGCGATGCGTTTATAAAAGACTTATGGAGCACAATTCAAACTACACCGGGCTATAAAAACAACACAACGCTTATTGTTACCACCGACCACGGCCGCGGAAGCAGTGCAAGTGACTGGCAGCATCATAGCTCTAAACGTGCGTTGGCCGAGCTGCATTTAGCGGGTAATAAATTTCCTGAGGGCATTGTCGGCTCTGAGCATATTTGGCTTGCTGCCATTGGCCCTGCAATAAAAGGGCACGGTTTAATTACAACACAAAATGAGCTTAAACAGTCGCAGGTTGCAGCCACTGTTTTAAGCGCATTTGGTATAAACCCAAAACACCTAAATTCAAACATGGCACCGCCAATAAGTGAGATTTTAAAATGAAGCAGTTAGTAAAACCTATTACACACGCCGTATTAGCATTAGGGTTAGCGTTTAGCGCAAATACTATGGCAGCCCCTTCAAAAATTTTATTTGGCTCGTGTGGGCATCAAGATAAAGACATCCCAATATTTGACACCATTAATAAAGAGCAGGGCGATTTATTTATATTTTTAGGTGACAATATTTACGGCGACACCAACGATATGACGGTACTTGCCAATAAATACCAAAAATTAGGTGCAAAACCAGGCTTTAAAACACTAAAAGCGAATACGCCAATCATAGCGATGTGGGACGATCACGACTTTGGTCAAAACGATATTGGTAAAGACTACCCACATAAAGAGCAATCTCGCCAAATTATGCTCGATTTTTGGGGCGAGCCTAAAAGCTCTCCTAGGCGCACCCGCACGGACGGCATTTACACGTCGTATATTTATGGTGAGGATGAGCAAACCGTACACGTAATAATGCCCGATTTACGCTGGAACCGTGATGCGCTTAACCACGTAAGCGAGCTTGAATATTACACAAAGCGTAAGCTTAATAACCAAGGCCCGTATAGCCCAACAGAGGTGAAAGGCGCTTCTATGCTAGGTGAGGCGCAGTGGCAATGGCTTGAGCAAGAGCTTAAAAAGCCTGCGGCTATAAAGCTAATTGCCTCAAGCTTGCAGTTATTACCCGATTTTACAGGGTGGGAGTCGTGGGCTAATTTCCCAGAGGATCGTAACCGTTTATTTGCGTTAATTAAAAAACATCAAGTGAATGGGGTTATTATCATCAGTGGCGATACGCACTGGGGCGAAATATCAAAGTATCAACAAAACCTTGATTACCCTTTAATAGAAATGACCAGCTCAGGCCTCACTGAAAAGTGGAAAGACGTAAGCCCAAATAAACACCGTGTAGGTGATTACACCCATAATGTAAATTACGGCGATTTAAGCATAGATTGGCAACAAGCAGATCCGGCCATCTCACTTAAGCTTAAAGGAATAGATGGTAAAGTGATTATGCAAAGCGCATTTAGCTTATCAAGCATTAGCCCTTATAAATAAAATGACCTGAGCAATAAAACGCACAGTGATTAAAATTAACGCTGTGCGCTTAAACTCCCTGCTAACCCGCTGATTTATTAGTGCCAATTTGCTGATTGCGCTACCCCTATAAATGAAAATATCTTAAACTGGTTTTACTTCAAGTAAGGACTCCAGTTGTATGCTCAATATTATTCAATCAAACCGTATGGAAGCGCTGCAGGCTCAGTTTAATCAGCTGTTAAAAGTAAACCCGCTGCAAAGCCCATTCGATAAAGAAGTGGTATTAGTGCAGTCGCCGGGTATGTCGCAGTGGCTAAAAATTGGTTTAAGCGAAAACTTAGGGTTAGCCGCGCAGGTTGATTTTCCGCTGCCATCGAGCTTTATATGGCAGTTATATCAGCAGTTACTGCCCAATGTACCTAAAGAGTCGGCATTTAATAAGCCTAACCTTGCTTGGAAATTATTTGCAATACTGCCCAGCTGTATTGATGAACCGCTTTATTTGCCCTTAAAAACCTATTTAGATGGCGATCTAGACGGGCAAAAAACCTTTGCCCTGTGTGAAAAAATTGCCGATGTGTACGACCAATATTTAATGTACCGCCCGCATTGGATTGCCACTTGGGATAGCGGACAAGACGAACTTGACGATGTTGATGTAAGCATTGCCCCGTGGCAAAGCGATTTATGGCGAAAGCTGGTGGCGCACAGTAAAGCGCTTGGGCAAAGCCAATTTCATCGTGCCAATATGCAAGGGCAGTTACTCGCCGCCCTTGAGAATATGGATAATAGCTTACTACCTAAGCGCATTAGTTTATTTGGTATATCGGCGATTGCGAGCTCGCAGCTTGAGGTGTTTGAAGCCTTGAGCAAAAAAACAGAGGTGTTTTTATTCTTTTTTAATCCTAGCGAGCATTATTGGGGCGATGTGGTTGATGAAAAAACAGCAGCCAAAATAAATGCCAAATACGCCAAAATGCCGCTTTTAGAAGCGCAGCAAAAAAAACAAACTAACCCTGATGAAGAATACTACTTTATAGGTAACCCGCTTTTATCGTCATGGGGAAAACTAGGGCGCGACTATTTTGAGCAACTCGTACAACTTGATGCGCGTTGGATTGATGGCTTTATAGATGCGTTTGACGATAGCTTACTGGGCCAAATTCAAAGCGAGATTTACCAACTGGCATTTAAAGGTGAGTCACTTACCGATAACAAGCAGTGGTTTATAAATGATGAGGGCAAATTGCCCATTAGCGACAGCGACACCAGCATTACTTTAAGCGATTGCCACACACCGCTTAGAGAAGTTGAGCGCTTACACGACTATTTACTTACTTTGTTTAATCAAAACCCGTCGCTCACTCCTAAAGACATTATTGTAATGATGCCTGATGTAGGTACGTACAGCCCGTATATTGAAGCGGTATTTGGCGGCGCGCAAAACACCAGTCGCTTTATTCCTTATGCATTGGCCGATTTAGCCATAGAGCAAGAAAAACCGGTGCTGAGCTCGTTTGCCAGCTTAGCCAATTTGCCGTTTTCGCGTTTTGGTGTTTCGGATATTCTTGATTTATTGCAAGTAACACAAATTGCCGAAAAATTTGCGCTAGAGGCGCACGAGTACGAACAAATTCAATATTGGCTTGAGCGTGTAGGGGTTAAATGGGGTATAAATGCTGAGCACAAAAGCAGCTTTGACTTACCCGCAATAGATTTAAATACCTGGCAGCATGGTTTAAACCGTTTACTGCTAGGCATAGCCCAGCGCGATGAGCAATGCCCGTTTAACGGCATTTATAGTGCCGATGAAGTAGAGGGCATGGCGCTTGATACCCTTAATAAATTGGTGCATTTTATTGATGTACTGCAGCGCTTTAAAGATGAGCTAACCCCTGATGATACCCTTAGCAATAAAGCGGATATTTTATCTGAGCTAATAAATGCTATTTATTTCAATGAAGGCGAAGACAGCTGGGATTTACTGGTACTGCAAAATGTTTTAGAGGAGCTTAAAAAGCACCACGATAATGGTGATTACGATAAACATGTATCGCAACGAATTGTAAGCTACCTGATAAAACAAGGCATTCAAGAAAAAGGGGTAGGGCAGCGCTTTTTAGTGGGGCAAGTTAACTTTTGTACACTAATGCCTATGCGCGCCGTGCCGTTTAAAGTGGTGTGTATGCTTGGCTTAAACGATGCCGATTACCCACGTACGGTGCAGCCAATAGGGTTTGACTTAGTGCCGTATTCTAAAAAACAAAAAGGTGACCGTTCACGTAAATTAGATGATCGTTACTTATTTTTAGAAGCCCTCCTGAGTGCCCGCGAAAATTTATACATAAGTTACATTGGCCGCTCGTGTTTTGACAATCAACCGCGTATGCCATCGACCTTAGTAAGCGAGCTTTTAGAGTACATAGGCCGCAGCTTTACGTTAGCAAATGAAAGCGAAAAAACGCTGCCTGAGTGTTTAATTAATCAACAGCACTTACAGCCTTTTAATCGTGCGTATTACACAGCAGCTGATGAAAAACTGAGTAATCACAGTTTTAATCCTATTTGGCTGCCAAGCGAGCGCATAGACGCGCAGCCGCTAACAGCCATTGATGTAACAGCGCCCGCGCAATTAGAGCTTGATGTATTTATTCGCAGTGTGTGCAACGCCCAAGAGAGCTTTTACCAGCAAACATTAGGTTTACGCCTTCCTGAATTTAACGAAGTAGCAAAAGATGAAGAGCCTTTTAGCCTAGATGCGCTGCGCCGCTACTTTTATTTAGACGAAATACTGCAAGCTAACATTAATGAGCAACCTTTAAGTACAGAGCAAATATTGCAACGGGGGGAGCTGCCACAAGCCAATGTGGGCAATTTAGTGTATGAGAGCATGGCGCACCGAGTAGATGCACTAGCCGGGCAAGTAAAAGAGCATATTAAAAGCGGCAAAACCGACCCGCTTGAGGTGTCTTTACGCATAGAGAACACCACCATTGAGGGCTGGCTTAATCATATTTACCTTCAAAAACAAGTGTTTTACCGAAGTGCCAGTATAAAGGCCAAAGATTTAATTAAGGGCTTTATATATCACCTTGTTGCACAAAGTATGGAGCAAAATGTTGAAACCCTTTTACTGGGGCTCGATAAGCAAATTAGCTTTGCACCGCTGAGTAAAAATGAGGCTGATGCCTTGCTCAGTGATTGGTTTTCACTATACCAAGCCTTGCGCAAAGAGCCTGTGGCATTTTATCCGGTAAGTGGCTATGAATACGTTAAAAGTGGTGGCGATATTGGCAAAGCCATTAGCAAGTTTAACCCACAATACATAGGGCGCGGCGAGGGCGAAAACCCGTATATTCGTTTAACGGTGCAATCGCTCAATGACTGCCAAGAAGAGTTTATTAAGTGGAGCGAAAAATTACTCTCCCCATTACATGCACATGCAAAGGAGAGTGACCATGCAAGCGCTTAATCCGCTAACAATGCCGTTAAAAGGGCAAAGTTTAATAGAAGCCAGTGCGGGTACGGGTAAAACCTACACCATTACCGGGCTTTATTTACGTTATTTATTAGGCTTGCAAATACCAGGGGAGATAAACCCCCCGTTAAGCGTTGAGCAAATACTTGTGGTTACCTTTACCGATGCCGCTACGCAAGAAATTAAAGACCGCGTACGCAGCCGTATTATTGCTGCGCGCGATGCATTACTTGGCCAAAACCCAAATGATGAATTAATAGAAGGTGTAATAGCCGCAGTAGATGATAAACACCGCGCCTTTGATTTACTCGATGCCGCCGCTAAATCTATGGACGAAGCCGCTATATTTACCATTCATGGTTTTTGCCAACGCATGTTAAAGCAGCATGCGTTTGAATCGGGCGTTGCTTTTAATCTTGAATTTATTTTAGATGAGCGTGATATACTGCTCGACACAATTAAGGATTTTTGGCGCGCCTTTGTATACCCACTTAATAAAGAACGCACTGATGCTATTTTAGAGGTGTTTGCAGCCCCTGAATCGCTATTTAGCCAAGTTAGTAGTGTGCTAAATAAAGCCAATGCGAATATAGTGCCGCAAATAAACTTAGATGACGTATTTAAAGCTCGGGATGAGTACATTGCTAAAGTACCCGCTTTCAAAAAAGCAGTGCTGGAGCAAGAGTTTATAGCTGCAATAAAGGGCTCGGGTTTAAGTGGCTCTAAAACACCTGGGCGAAAAGGTAGTTTAACGGCCCTTGAAGGATTTTGTTTAGGTGATGAGTTATTTTTTGAATTTGGCACCAATAAATACTCGTTTGAGGTGTGGAGCAGCGAAAACCTAAGTGATGCCAGTAATTATAAAAAAAATCAGCCATTATTTAGCCACCCTCTGCTTAGCCTGTTTGATGAGCTCAGTGCACTTAATACTAAAATTAATCAGGGTCTTAAAATTGCTGTTGTACAAACCGCAGCTCGGTGGGTTAAACAGGCAATTGTAAAACGCAAGCAAGAGCAAAGTGTGATCACCCCAGATGATTTACTGACTAATTTACACAGTGCTTTAAATGCCGAGCAGGGCGAGGCTTTATCGCAAAAAATAGCGCAGCTATTTCCTGTTGCCATGATTGATGAGTTTCAAGATACCGATCCGATTCAGTACGGAATTTTTAGCAAAATATACGGCCAAGAAAAAACGACGCTTGCCATGATAGGCGACCCAAAACAGGCTATTTATGGCTTTAGGGGCGCTGATATTTTTACCTATATTGGCGCAAAAGAGTCGGTAGAGCCTGAGCAGCAATTTACTTTAGGTACCAATTTTCGCTCAAGCACCGATATAGTAAGCAGTGTGAACAGTTTGTTTTCTAAACATGCCAATAGCTTTATTTATAACGATGCCATACCGTTTAACGCAGTAGCAGCAAAAGGCAAAAAAGCCGATGAAACATTTACAATAGATGGCAAACCTGCCACCGCGTTTGAATTTAATGTATTTGTAGATGAAGCTGCAGATGAAAAAAACAAACCCACCAGCAAAGGCGTTGGGCAAGGGCATTTGGCCAGCTATTTTGCCAATAAAATAGTGACATTGCTTGAGCAAGCCGAGCAAGGGCGAGCGTGCATTGGTAAGCATAAGGTGACCGCTGCCGATATTTGTATATTGGTGCGCGACCGTGTAGAAGCGCAAATAATGAAAAAAGCACTGAGCAATGCCAATATTGCTAGCGTGTATTTATCGCGCGACAGTGTTTTTAGCCAAGAGCTTAGCCACCATTTACTTAACTTTTTAACGGCATTGCATGGGCAATATAACGAGTCATTACTGCGCGGCGTATTAGCTGGGCCGTTATTTTGTTTAAGCTACAACGAAATTTACGCCCTTGCTGATGATGAAAATAAATGGCAAGAGCACTTAAACTTTTTTGCTCAACTTAGCCATATTTGGAACAAGCAAGGCGCAATGGCGATGCTTGAGCGTTTGTTAAGCCATAATCAGCTGAGCGCTAAGTGGCAAGGACTTGGCTATAACGTTGAGCGCTGGTTAACCGACTTTAGACACTTAGGTGAAATACTGCAGCAAAAGCAAATAGAGCTAGAAGGCACTTTGCGCTTGCTGCGTTGGTTTGCACAAAAGGTTAGCCAGCAAGATGGCGAAACCGTGCAAGTACGCCTAGAGAGTGACGCCAACTTAGTTAAAATTGTGACTATGCATGCCTCAAAAGGGCTCGAGTATCCGCTGGTATTTATGCCTTTTGCCAGTGGCTATCGCGAAACTAAAGAAGCGCTTTATCACCAAAACGGCCAGCTAGTTTACGATTTAAGTAAAAACGAAGACGCCTTAGCACAAGCCGAGCAAGAACGCCTAGCTGAAGACTTACGCTTACTTTATGTTGCCCTTACCCGCGCGGTACATTTTTGTGCACTTGGGGTGTATAACATAGGGCAAGGGCAAAGTAGCCGTTTGGCTATACAAAGTAGTGCATTAGGGCATGTGTTATTTGCAGGGCTTGAGCTTACAAGTAGCCAAACGTGGCGCACCCACTTAAATGAATTTTGCGACGCTCACACCGAAATGCATTATCAGCAATTTACGGCTGAGCAATTGGCCGAACAAGGCCAATTAACACTTAATAGCGCAGTGCAGCAAAGCCAAGCGTTAAGAGTTAATACGGTTACAGCCAACATAGAGCGAGATTGGCGAGCAACCAGCTTTAGCGCGCTGAGCTTTAAAAAGCACACCGATCATATTGAGCCTGGGCGCAGCGATGAAGATCATGAAAAAGATGAATTTGCTAACAGCCAAGATGAAATACCATCGCCTTACAGTTTCCCCAAGGGGGCGAAGCCTGGAAGCTGTTTGCATGAAATATTTGAGCAAATAGACTTTACCAGTGCGCAAGTACACCCTACAAATCCAGAGCAAAATTTAGCAGAGGTAGTTAAACATGCGCTGGATAAATACCATATTAGCGAAAGCTGGCAACACGTGACCGAGCAATGGGTGCTTGATTCGTTAACCTGCCCCTTAAACAATGAGGGATTAAGCTTAAGCCAATTAGCCCCGACAGATTGCCTAGTCGAAATGGAATTTAATTTACCTTTAGATAGTTTAAGCGCGCCTCAATTAAACGAAATACTGGTTAAGCATTTTGGTTTTACCCAAAGCAAACTCGAGTTTGCTCATGTAAAAGGCCTGTTAAAGGGATTTATAGATTTAATTTTTTGCTATCAAGGGAAGTATTATATTTTAGATTATAAGTCTAATTACTTAGGCAATACGCCCGCTGATTATGAAAGCGACCTGCTAGAGCAAGCCATGAATAGCCATCAGTATCATTTACAGTATTTAATTTATAGCGTTGCGCTGCACCGATTACTCAAACAACGCATTAGTGATTATGCAATAGAAACCCACTTAGGCGGGGTTTATTATACGTTTTTACGCGGCATGCCGGCGGGCAAAGGGGTGTATTTTAATAAGCTTAGCGCAGAGCAAATCACACTATTAGATGGCTTATTTAGCCAAGGAGCCATGTTATGAGTGACTACCCTATGCAGCAAAGCCTGTTTGATGAGCCGCCAGCACCTGCCCAACCGTTAAATACGGTGGAGCTGCTTGACTACTTATTAGATGAAAAACGCATAAGAATGGTAGATGTAAAGCTTGCCTTAATGCTGTGCGATAACCAGCAAAACGACGTGTTTTATATAGTGTTATTGCTGTGTTTAGCACAGCAAAGCCAGCATAGCTGTTTAACATTAAAAGAAGTCGACTGGCAAAACCCGTTTAATTTACGCCAAAGCGACTTTACTAAAACCGAGGGCAATGTACCAAATATTACATCGCCTTTTAACGAAGCCTTTAACTACCTCGATGCGCTTAGCTGTTTAAGTGCCCATAACAGTGTGGGCGAGGCCAAACCCTTACAGTTATTTAACGAACGGCTTTATTTTGCGCGCCTAGCTGATTATGAGCACACCTTAGCTACACGTTTACTTGCGATGAGTGAGCGCCATTTAAATATAAATACCCAGTTACTCAGCCAATTATTAAATGACTACTTTGTTGATAACTCAGCGCTTGCGATTGATTGGCAAAAAGTAGCTTGTGCTATTGCCGCAACAAAAGGCTTTAGCGTTATTACGGGCGGGCCAGGGACAGGTAAAACCACCACCGTGACTAAGCTATTAGCTATTTTACAGTCGCTTTATAAAAGTGCACCTTTAAGCATTAAACTGGTGGCGCCTACAGGTAAAGCGGCAGCCCGTTTAAGTGAATCAATTTTAGGTGCAAAAGAGCAACTTAAAAATATTCCTGAGGATATAAAGGCCTTAATTCCCGATAGTGCGCAAACCATTCACCGGCTTCTAGGGGTTAAACCCTTTACTAATAAATTTAAGCATAACAGCACCAATCCGCTGCATTTAGATGTACTTATTATTGATGAAGCCAGCATGGTTGATTTATCACTCATGGCTAAATTAATAGAAGCACTGCCTGCGCATGCGCGTTTAATATTGCTTGGCGATAAAGACCAACTTGCCTCGGTAGATACCGGCAGTGTAATGAGTGACTTATGCCAAGGGTTAGCATTGGGTGAAACGCCTAATTACTCGCAAGCACGATGTGATGAGCTCAATACTTTATGTTTTAAAGGAGAGGCTAAATTAGCGGCGCCTGGACATAGCGAATTTAAACTAGCCGATTGCATTGCATTTTTACAACACAGCTACCGATTTGATGCACAAAGTGGCATTGGCCAGCTTGCGCTGGCGGTTAATACTAACCATAACGGTATTTTAAAATACGTAGAGCAACAAAGCACACAAGGGCAATTTAACGATGTTATTTTAGATTATGACTTTGTTGCAAAACCCATAGAAAAATTAATAAACAGTGCTGCTAAGCATTACGCTCATTATTTAAATTTAATTGCACAAGGGGCTAGTGTTGCAGATGTTCACGCGGCGTTTTCTCAATATCAATTATTAGCCGCCGTGCGTGAGGGTGATTACGGCGTAAATAGCTTAAACAGCCGCATTGAACGCGCACTTGTGCAGCAAGGGTTAATATCGGTAAGCCCCAACCAGCGCCATTACAGTGGTATGCCTATTATGGTGAGCCAAAACGATTATCAACTTAAGTTGTTTAATGGGGATATTGGTATTTTAATGCCCGATGAAAGCGGGCAGTTAAAAGCGTTATTTATTGATGAGCAAAACACGGTTCGGGCGTTTTCACCTGCGCGCCTGCCTGCTCACGATAAAGTGTATGTAATGACCATACATAAATCGCAGGGCTCGGAGTTTAGTTATACGGCTATGGTTTTACCGCCGCTTAAACACGCCAGTATGGGTGTAAATAGGCAGCTGGTGTACACAGGAATAACACGTGCTAAAAACACCTTTGAGCTGGTGGCCGATAAAAAAGTACTGCAATTGGCCATGAGCAAAAGCGTATCAAGAGCCTCAGGGTTGTATGAAAGACTAAAGTAGTTAACTTACTTTACTGATGATTATTTATTCTAATTACCTTTTATAATGTGGGTTAATGCTTTAAAAAATGTAGTAGTAAATTTAATGTTTCTCGGAATCAGAAAAATAGCGACTTCTATACTTTAATCTTCATAACAGTTTGATGGGCTTAAAATCATTCAAAAATACTGTAGTAATGATTGGTTTGGTTATAAGCGCAGCTACTAACGAATTATAATTAACTTAGAAAAAAGGGGTTACGATAAATTATAACTTTGGTGATTTTTAAAAGCGAAATATGAGTTGCATCTAATAAGCTGTATAGGGAAACATCTACGGCAATATGTATAACTAACCCGCAGCACTCATTGGAGGCATCTCTAGCTGTGTAAAACTCTTATTTAGAATAAATTTTTGTCTGACTATTAACGCAATCACCCTAGCCCAGCATAGCTTACTTAATTAGCAAATTAGTATAAGTTTATACTGAACTTACTCTTTTTATAAAGCCGGTTTATTTATAAAATTTTTAAGAAAAGTTAGTTTTATACTGCTGTAAGTTTAAAGCAGAGAGAAAATTATTTTATTAATGGTTCTCAAGGTTGTTTATTGTTATGTTTATATATAATAAATAATAAGAAAAGACTCTATTGAAAGTTAATATTCATTAGGGTATATTTTTCGCTCATTTAATTTATATGGAAATTTATTCAGTTATGCTAAAAAAAATTATTATCAGTGTTTTACCCGTACTTGCTCTAGCTGGTTGTGGGTCAACACCGCCGATTCAAGCACAAGAAAAAACTATTGCATATCAAGGACAAACTTATGTGTTTGGTGGTCAGTATGATGAGAATCGCAACGAATTACAACTTACTGTAAATGGAGATCCTTTATTGAAAGGGCGCTTTCCCCCATATACTCCTACACTAAACTTAGCAAGTGACTATCAAGATGTACATATTTCTAGTTATTGTTACTTTGGCTCAGTTTTGAGTAGCAAAGGAGGGGTTTTTGGTGCAGTGGCTGGTGCAATTCAGTCATCAAACTCAAAGTCTGGCGATAAGTGTGATATTAAAATCGGTGGTGAAACAATAGAAAGCCTATATTTTTAGTTCAGCTTAAGAATTATCATCTTAGATCAAGTGTTCTGCTTGATCTCTCAACTTAGCATTTCCACTTCGATATTTCCTTCAAAATACAATTTAGATAGCTTTTATTAATATAAGCTTCTCTTAAAAGAGTAGATTTATTCGTGACTTAGATTACTAGTAAATATTAGTCATTTTAAAAAAGAAAAAATATTTAAGTATACATTAATTCATTCACCAAAGTGTTAAAAATAGATGGTAATTCTATTATTATAGAATCGTTACAGTCCTAAATATTGCAATTATTTAAATTTAAGTAATTGAATATACAGTCAATATAGATTTAACAGAATTTAAATGATAATAAATTGTTGCATTTTTGAGCGTTGTTCCTAATACTGGTCAATGCATGTGCGCCTGCACATGTGTAAATGAATACCTTAAGTACATAGGCATAAAAATAAAACACTGAACACATTAAGGATTTATATGAACAACTCTAAACGAACACACACACTTAAATATCTACTTTTTGCCAGCGCTGCGTTTTTAATGAGCTTTTCTGCACTGAGTAAAGAGCACAAAATTATACTGATCCACGGCTTGCAGGTATCGCAAATAACCAATAAGTCGGGCAGCGATGTAATTAACGACGGTGAAACCTATTGGCAAACCTATTGGAATAACCGTGCTGATGAACGTATTGATTGGCCTGCCTATGAGCGCATTGAAGGTAAAATTGCGACCGATTGGGTATGGCCTAAATTAAAGCAAATATCGCGTTCTAACTTATGTGCTGATGGCTGTGTGTTAGTGACGCATTCAACAGGCGATTTAGTTGCTCGCCATATTATTGATAACCAAGCTAATTGGCTTGAAAATGCCGGCCTGACACCACTTAATATTGTGGCGACCTTTGATTTAGCGGGAGCAGGGGGCGGCAGCGAGCTTGCCGATATTGCCGTAAGTGCTTTAACTGGCGCAGCATGGAACTTTGCAGTGGATGCAGCACTCAAATGGTGGTTAGGCAGCGATGTAACAGAAGCGGTGGGCGTATTACACGATTTAAAAGTAAATAACGCACGCAAAATTTCGCCGTTTCCAGATGCGCGTACGCCGCGTTTACGTTTTGTAGCCGATGGTAATGAGTACCTAGGTTTAACGGGCGGGTTTTTAAAAGGTAATGATGATTCGGTGGTGGCATCGCATTCATCGTGTGGAGCAAGCGCGGCTAAATCGTTTGGTAGTTGTAGTAGCAGTATTGATACTAATGGCCAGTTAAAATCACAAGGCGATGCCGTTAATAGCTTTATGCCGCACCATTATCCAATGATGATGAGCGACAGCTACAGCCACAACGAGATCCATAATGCGCAGCGCAAAGGGAATGTCACAATTGCCATGAACAATATAAATGTAGATGGTCAAAATATTGGCTTTAACACATTTGATAAAACAACGGGTACTTGGTTTTGGAAAAAACACTACCGCTAT
This sequence comes from Pseudoalteromonas sp. S327, assembly GCF_005886415.1. NCBI lineage: Bacteria > Pseudomonadati > Pseudomonadota > Gammaproteobacteria > Alteromonadales > Pseudoalteromonadaceae > Pseudoalteromonas > Pseudoalteromonas sp. S327. The sequence continues at coordinate 36,041 of NZ_PNDP01000008.1, forward strand.
ATTAAGGATTCAAACACACAAAGTGCCTCGGCACTTATTTATAGCGTGATCCCTTAATAAGTACCTAAATTTTATAAACGCGTTAGGTATTAAACGCTAGAGCGTGTAGTTATTTGCTGCACGCTTTGAAAGGATTGATGCAACATGAAAAAGTTTTACATTGGTGCCGCTGTAGTCAGTATTGCGATGTTTTTACTGTGGTTTACAAATAAAAATGAAGTTAAAACGCTTGAGCCTCCCGCTGCGCTGGCAATAAAAAATAAGACAGATCCAGCAAGCCCAGATAAAAACACGGTAATAACCATTGATGTGCCAAAACAAAAACAGGCAAAAAGCCCTCCCAAAATACATTATGATCAGCACTTGGCCAGTGCCGCAGAGCATGTGGCAATGCAATACCAAAGCGCACTAAAATACCCGCCTTATTCGCAGCCTTTAAGCGCACTTGATGAAGACCGTTTAAAGCCTAATCAGTTTTACCCAGTTACAAGCCCCATTGACGATGCGGGTAATGCCCTCGTTGTTAGTTTAGATAAATATCGGTTTGTATATCCGCAAGAAATAACCATTAATATTGCTGCGCAAAACCTAGCAGAGGTAAATGTAGCGCTAAGCGATACCGATACTAAAGCCTCAATCAGTTCAAAAACCACCACAGCTCAGCAGGGTGAAGCTACGGTTAAATTTAAAGCCAGTGAAGACTACCCGCGAAATTTACAGCTATTTGTAGAGGCAAATGTTGCAGGTAAAAAGGTACCTGCAGTAGCGCAAATACAGTATATGCCACCCAGTGCGACGCTTATTGATTTTGATAATGCCTATGCACAAAACGAAAACATGATAGCCACAGCCCATTTAAAAGTGCTTAAAAGTGGCTTATATAGAATTAGAGCTAATTTATACAGTGATACGACCCCACTTGCACATTTGGTGACTAAAAAGAAACTTTCACAAGGCAGTCAAACGGTGGATTTAAAGGCGCATTGGTCGGTATTACCACAAGGGGTGGTTAACATGCGTTTAAGTGACTTTGTGATAGAGCGCATGTCGCCAAGCCCAGGTGAGCGTAATAGTTTTGGTAGCAGTGAGATTACTGAGTTTGAAATTACAGATTTTGCCTACGATAGTTTGCAACAGTTGCCTTATCAAGCAAACGAGCAAGAGCGAATGAGTTTAGAGTTTTTAAAAGGGTTAGCTGATAAAGGCGCTTAGCAGGATTAATGAGTATAAAAAAAGGGGCGAGTAGCCCCTTAACTGTATTTTTAAAACCGTTAGCTTAGATTAATAGTAACCACATCAGCTTGTTGCTGTTGGTTTTCATCTTCATCGCTGACAGGCGCGTTAGGTATATCTGGTTTATCGAGTGCTATATCGCCGCCATCAATAACGTCGCCGGTTTTTAGGTTTTCAAAGTCAAATAGTTCTGTATCGGCTAAATGCGAAGGCACCACATTTTGCATTGCAGTAAAAATACTCTCAATACGCCCAGGGTGGTCTTTATTCCACTGCGCTAGCATGTTTTTAGTGTGTTTACGTTGCAGGTTTTCTTGTGAGCCACATAAGTTACACGGAATAATAGGGTAGCCTTGGCTAAATGCGTATTTACTTATATCGGCTTCTTTACAATAAGCGAGCGGACGAATAACCATATGCTCGCCGTTATCGCTCATTAATTTAGCCGGCATGCTTTTAAGTTTACCGCCGTAAAACATGTTTAAAAAGAGTGTTTCGATCATGTCATCGCGGTGATGGCCAAGGGCAATTTTAGTTGCGCCCATTTCTTTGGCTGTACGGTACAAAATACCACGACGTAGGCGTGAGCAAAGCGAACACGTGGTTTTACCCTCAGGGATGATATCGGTAACAATGCTGTAGGTGTCTTCTTCTACAATTTTGTATTCAATATCTTGTTTATCAAGGTACTCAGGTAAAACGTGTTCAGGAAAGCCTGGTTGTTTTTGATCGAGATTAACAACAAATAAATCAAATTTAATGGGCGCCACACGCTTTAAATGTTTAAGCATATCAAGCATGGTGTAACTGTCTTTACCACCCGATAGGCATACCATTATACGGTCGCCTTCTTCTATCATGTTAAAGTCCATGACGGCTTGGCCTGTAAGACGGCGTAAACGCTTTTGTAGCTTATTTAAGTTGTATTGAGCTTTGGCTTGAGCTGAGTGAGACACTACGCCCCCTTATAAAACAATGCGGCAAATTATTTGCTGAAAATAAAGTGGCGTATTATATACCCAAGTACTATGGGGATTAAAGCGCTAGTTAAGGCTTTGTTTAACTTTTGGCAAGCGGGCTTACGTAGCCATCAGGTTTTAATGCCAAGACATCGCAATCAAGGCTATCAATTACGTGCTCGGCAGTGTTGCCAACCAATGCGGCACTGAGCCCCGTGCGCCCTACGGTGCCAATCACCACCAGTTCGCTATTTAAGCGATTTGCTACATCGGGGATCACATCCTCCGGTAGGCCTTCTTCTATAAAGCATTGCTCATTAGTTAAACTAAAAGTTTTAGCAAGCTCGTTGGTGGATTCTATGTGGTGTTTTTTTACAGATTCGTTATAAAGCCCAGGGTTAAATTCTGGTATCTCTATGGCAATATTAATGGGGGTAGCAGGGTAGGCATTAACTAAGTTAAGTTTAGCGTTGGCAAGTTCACATAAAAATTGTGCATCTTTAATAATGCGTTTATTAAGGGCTACATGCTCATCGTTTTCACTAACCGCATTGACCGCGGCTAAAATATTACCTTGCTCAGGCCAAGCCATTTCTTTTACAAATAACACAGGTGTGGGGCATTTACGTACTAAGTGCCAGTCGGTAGGGGTAAAAATAACCGATTTTAGCGCACCATGCTGATGGGTACTTTTAACAACTAAATCATATTCTTGTTCAATAACGGTATTAATAATGGCTTCAAAAGGGCGGTTATGCCAGACCACCTGGGTGGTGATATTTACATCTGGGTAGGTAGAAATTATATCCTTAAGCCATAATTCTCTATCGTTTATAACGGCTTTTCGCATTGCTTCGCGCTCTTCAAACGACAACATAGTGGTCATTTCGTAAGAAAAGTCGTAAACAGTCATAAAGGCGGTAATACTGGCGCCTGACTTTTTGGCTAAATCAATCGAGCGAGCTAAACCGTGATGGTCATCCTTAGTGGGATCAATAACGGCTAAAATACGTTTAATAGTGTTCATATGCTACTCCCTTTTTAACTTACTTTCAGTGTAACGTAAATACACAGCAGTTAAAGGGGTAGCACTCAAATTGTTGTTCTAAATCAAAGTTACAACACCTATTAGCTTAGCAAGGCTTAATTATTGCTGCCGTTTTGGCCAGTGCGTCACTGTCTAAAATAGTAATAAATTTACCTTCTACCTTTATTAAGTCCGCTTTTTGAAAACGACTTAATAAGCGGCTGATGGTCTCAACGGTTAGGCCTAAGTAGTTACCTATTTCACCACGAGTCATGGTAAATCTAAACTCTTTACGCGAGAACCCGCGCTCGCCAAAGCGCTCCGAAAGGTTATAAATAAAGCTCGCTAGGCGCTCTTCTGCCGATTTTTTATTAAGAAGTAGCAGCATTTCTTGATCGTAGGTAATTTCGCTACTCATTAAACGCATAATTTGTTGGCGAAGTTTGGGTAATTTACCTGCTAACTCATCGAGTGTATCAAACGGGATTTCGCATACCATTGATGTTTCAAGTGCTTGCGAAAAGCTCTGATGAGCCATTTTACTAATAGCATCAAAGCCGACTAAATCGCCGGCTAAGTGAAAACCGGTAATTTGCTCATCACCTTGTTCAGACAATGTGTACGATTTAAATGAGCCTGAGCGTACTGCATAAATTGCATTAAGCGCAGCACCGGATTCAAACAAGTAGTCGCCTTTGTGCAGGGGCTTTTTGCGTTCAATGATTTCGTCAAGTTTATCCATTTCTTGGCCATTTAACGAAAACGGCAAACACAATTGGCTGATGCTGCAGTTGTTACAGCTAATTGCACAATTACTTTTAGCGCGACTTTGAGAGAAATCCATAATTTAATCCGTTTTAATTTTTATACACAGCAGTGAAAATAAACCAAGTGGCTTAATGCCGCTGACGATTAATGTACTAGTTTGTCGGTGGCAATGATCAACAGGTACACACCATACCAAATTATAATACTGCCTAACACAATTCGCGTCCATGGGTGGTTAATAACACTATTAAGTTTTTGGGCGGCCAGGCCTAAGGTGATCATGGCCGGAAAGGTGCCAAGCGCAAAGCAAAGCATCACTAGGGCACCATCAAATGCGCTAGGGCTGGTCATTGCCCATGTGAGCGCTGAATAAACCAAACCACAGGGTAGCCACCCCCACAAAGCGCCGTAACCCAATGCTTTAGCTGTTGAATCTACTGGCATTAAATATTTATTAAGCTTAACTATATGCTGCCAAATAAGTGTTTTGCCTATTTTTTCAAGCCATTGCAAAGTGGGGCCTAAGCGCATTATATACACGCCTACCAGCAGCATAAAAATAGCCGCGATGAATGAAAGGGTTACAGAAAAAAACGTATTTTGCTTTGCAAATTGGCTACTTATACCCGCAACGAGTGCGCCAGCCAGCATGTAGCTACAGGCTCGGCCAAGGTTATAAGCAAATGAATAAATAACAGATTGGCGTTTGTTACTGGCCAATTGCAATGAGCTGGCAATACCACCGCACATGGCAAGGCAATGTCCGCTACCAATTAAGCCCATTAAAAAGGCGCTGGTGTAAAGTGGGTCAATCATTACTTTTGTTGTGTTGTTCTTTATCATCTTCAAACAAAATACTATGACCTTGTTTGTTTAAATCAGAGAATTGCTCGCTTTTAACGGCCCAAAAAAACACGCCAATGGCAATAATCACAAATAATATGGCAATCGGGATTAAAATATAAATTATGCTCATAACTTTAAAAGCCTTAGTGAATTACTAATCACAATAATTGAGCTGGCAGACATACCAATAACGGCCATCCACGGGGCAACAAGCCCAAGCGCTGCAAGCGGTAAAATAGAAGCATTATACAACAAAGACAGCGCCAGGTTTTGCTTAATGATTCGCCTGGTTTGCTTAGCAACTTTGAGTAGGTGCGCAATTGAGGCTAAATCACTGTTTAACAGCACTACATCGGCACTGTTTTTAGAAATGTCGGCACCGGTTTCCATTGCAATGGATAAATGGGCACTGGCAAATACTGGGCTGTCGTTAATGCCATCGCCTACCATGGCAACCACTTCGTTTTGTGATGACCATTGCTCTACGGCGGTTTGTTTATCTTTAGGCGACAGGGCGCTTTGGCTGCTGTTGAGCTTTAATTGTTTTGCTATTTTTTGCCCAGCATCTGATGCATCGCCTGTGAGCATATGACAGCTCAAGTTTTGTGCTTGTAAGGTACTTATAAGCTCATTGGCACCGGGTTTTACTTTATCTATAAAGTAAAAACGAGCAACTACGCGTTTATTTATAAATAGGCTTGCTTGGGCATTTGTTTTTTTACTGTCAAACCAGCCGCTTTTACCAATAGCGTAATGTTCATCTGCGCTTTGTGCACTAATGCCCATACCAGGGTGTACAGTAATGTTTGTAAGGGCAAGCTCGGTGGTGGCGTATTTATTAAATGCACTGGCTATGGGGTGCTCAGAATAACGCTCTAACTGGGCTGCAATATTAAGCGCTTGCTCTTTAGAGATTGTGTCATCGAGTATATCAATGGCATCTAAGCTAAATTTACCTTGTGTGAGGGTGCCTGTTTTATCAAAGGCAAACAGCGTTAATTGCGAGAGGGTTTCGAGCACATGTGCTTGTTTAATTAACACCCCTTTGCGGGTGAGCGTGGCTACAGCGCACGTTAATGCGGTAGGTATAGCAAGGCTAAGCGCGCAAGGGCAAGTGGCAACCAATACAGAAATAGTGATCCAAAACGCGTGCTCTGGGTCAATTTGGTACCAGCCAACGGCCGTTATAGAGGCAAAAACTAGCAAGCAGGCAATAAACCACTGGGCAACTTTATCGGTAATTTCTACCAGTTTAGGGCGCTTGGTAAGCGCAGTGTGTTGCAAGTGTATAATTTGGTTTAGTAGGGTGTTTTGGCCAATTTTATTTATTTTTATTTCTATTACGCCATCGTGATTAACACACCCGGCATATACATTGTGGCCAATAAACTTATTAACGGGCTGATGCTCACCGGTCATCATCGACTCATCAACGCTTGTTTGCCCCTTGATAAGCTCTCCGTCAGCGGGAATAGTTTCGCCAGCTTTTATGAGTACAACATCATTCAGCTTAAGTTTTTTTGCAGCAATAATATGCTCTTGGCCGTTATCATCAAGGGTGCGGGCGGTTAAAGGTAGCAGCTTTTGTAAGTTGGCGGTAAACTCGCTGGCTTTTAATCGGGCCCTAAACTCAAGGTATTTACCTAATAATAATAAAAAGGTAAACATACATACCGATTCAAAATACACTTCGCCTACTTGCATAAATGTGGCATAACAGCTGGCGCTATACGCACCAAAAATAGCCAGCGAAACAGGTAAGTCCATATTTAACTGTTTTGCTTTTAAGCCATTAATAGCATTAGTTAAAAAGGGTAATGCGCTGTATAAAATAACGGGGGAGGCAAGCACTAGGCTTATCCACCTAAAGTATTGCTCAAAGTTATTATCCATACCCGAGAACATGCCAAAGTACATGGCAAAGGCAAACATCATCACTTGCATGGTCATCAGCCCTGCAACACCTAAGCGGCGTATATAGGCTTTTGCTGTTTGTTGCTTTTGTTGGGCTTCGTCATCGGCTTGAAACGGGTAAGCTTTATAGCCAATTTTGGCTAAGGAAGTAATAATTTCGCTTAGCGGGGTTTGGGTTTTATCCCATTGGATCATGGCACGGTTAGTTGAGGTATTAACATCAACGCGCTTTACCGTTTTTAAGCTAAGTAATTGCTTTTCGATAAGCCATGCACACGCGGCGCAGGTAATGCCTTCAACACTTAAAAGTACTTGGGATAAGTTATCGGTTGTGGCTATAAACTCATCTTGTATGTCTTCGTTGTCGTAGCTTTTAATAAGCGCGAGTTGCTCAGGGACTAACTGCTCTACTTTACCAGCGCGTACGGTGCGGTATTTGTAATAGTCGGTCATGCCTTGGTCAACAATGTTTTGCGCAACTGCTTGGCAGCCAATACAGCACATAGGCTGTGGCGTGTTATCTATTGTTACGGTTGCGCGAAATCCATTTGGCACACTTTCAAGGCAATGAAAGCAAGAAACGCTCATAGTGGTGGCTACTTATAATTTGGGGTAACTAACAAAGGCTGCTCTGTAGGAAGAGTAATGTTTTCTTTTAACTTCCAACTATCATCCACCGGCTCTATAAATACAGAGTAAGCACCTGGTGTGTAGTTATCTAAAAGGGCAGTAAATTCTTTATTTGCATTAGGGGTAAGCGTTGCTTCAAAGTCATGCGCTTTGATGGTGCGATGATAAAAAGACAGCTTTAAAGCGTGTACGTTACTATAATCGCCTTTGGTAAAGGCAAAACTGGCACGCTCGTTTGTAACATTAAGCTTGCCATGTAAAAACAGAGCTTTGGCTTTTTCAAACTTAGTAAGTTCTAAGTTTATTGCTTTGCCTTTTTTATAGTAATCATCAACCACCATATCTGGGCCGTTGCCCACAGCAGTAATAATTAAGGTTATGCACCCAATAATGGCCGCTAGCGGAAAAAAGATTAAAAACCAAGGCCAAAAATTTTTATACCACGGAGTAGGTTGCATAGTTGCTCTAAAATTAGTTTAGGTAGGGCTATTTTATAGCAAATATTTGTAAAAGACTAAAAAAAAGCCTCCGACTGGAGGCTTTTTTGATCTGGATTAATCTGTTGAAATAAAAAGATTAATTAATAGTTAACTCGGTGTTTATTTATCTTGCGATAAACTGTAAACATAAGCAGTTAACAGGTGAATTTTATCTTCACCTAAAATGTCTTTCCATGCTGGCATTACACCGGCGCGGCCATGGTTAAGGGTTTCTTCAACAGCGCGTTGAGAGCCACCGTATAACCAAATGTTATCTGTAAGATTTGGTGCACCAAACGGTAAGTTATGTGCAACAGAGCCTTTACCATCTGCACCGTGACACGCGGCACACATCGCAAACTTAGCGGCACCTGCAGCGGCATCTTTTTGGTTAACAGTACGACCAGACAAGCTAAGTACGTGCGCTGTCATTTCTTTAACGCCTTGCTCACCAAGTGCTGCACTCCAAGAAGGCATTGCTGCTACACGACCATAAAGAAGTGTTTCTTTAATTTTGTCTGGTGAACCACCGTATAACCAATCTTTATCAGTTAGGTTAGGGAAGCCAGTTGCACCACGTGCATCTGAACCATGACATTGAGCACAGTTTTGCGAGAATAAACGCTGACCAATTTCAAGTGCTAACTGGCCGTCTGTTTGTTCATGCTTTTCGCCATTTTCAAGGGCTACTTGCTGCGCTGCATCACCTTCAAATTTAGAGTTAACTAAATCTAATACTGGTACTTGTGCAAGCTTGTTAAAAATAGGACCAAAGCGCTCTTGTGCTGCTTCGTATTCTTTATCAAGCTTTACATAGCGGCCTTCTTCTTTTGCTTTAGCCGTAGCTTCTTTAGATTCAGCTAAAGAGGTAATACCTTGGTTAGAGCTTGTCCATTTACCTAAGCCTTCCCAGTTACCTAAACCTGGATAAGCTGCTAAGTAATATACCGACCAAATAAATGTTGCGAAGAACATGTACGTCCACCATTTTGGTAGTGGATTATTTAGTTCGGTAATGCCGTCATATTCATGTCCGCAGTCTTCACCTTCTTTTACGCCAGCATAGTTTTTAAGGTTCCAAACTAATAAGCTAAAAATGATGATTAAGCAGGCTAGGGTTAATACAATAACCCAAATACTCCAAAAGCTAGTCATTTTTCAGACTCCTTTTCCTCGTTAGAGAGTGTGTTGTTATGTTTTTTTTCATCTTCGAAAATGGCATTAGCAGCGTCATCAAAACGATTTTTGCTACGCTTGCTGTATGCCCATACAACAATCACAATAAACAATACTAAAATTACCAGAGTCAAAATGCCTCTGTATGTTCCGTAATCCATAATAATTACTTCAAGTGGGTGCCAAGTTGCTGTAAATACGCGATTAGGGCTTGCATTTCTGTTGCGCCTTCGCCGTTATTCATAGCGTTAACTTTATCAACATCTGCTTGTAGCTCTTCGTCGCTGCCATAACCTAAACCCGGGTGTTTAGGGTTTTCTGGGTTAATAGCAAAAGTATCACGGAAAATTTGTAGTTTTTTCAGAGTCAGGCTGGTATCAACCTTTGTCTCTGCTAACCAAGGAAAACCTGGCATGTTCGACTCAGGAACCACGGCGCGTGGGTCAACTAAGTGTGCATAATGCCAATCGTCCGAGTAACGGTTACCTACACGTGCAAGGTCAGGACCAGTACGTTTAGAACCCCATTGGAAAGGGTGATCCCATACTGATTCGCCCGCTACAGAGTAGTGACCGTAACGCTCAACTTCATCACGAAAAGGACGAATCATTTGTGAGTGACAGTTATAACAACCTTCACGTACATAAATGTCACGACCTTCCATTTCAAGCGCGTTAAGTGGGCGCAAACCTTCTACAGGTTTTGTTGTATCGTCTTGGAACATTAGCGGAGTAATTTCAACTAATGCACCAAAACTAATAGCAAAAACAGTCAGAATAGCCATTAGGCCAACGTTCTTTTCTACTATTTCATGTTTGTTTTGTGAATTTTTATTGCTCATCATCTCACTCCGTTATGCTAATTGTGCTTGCGCGTCTAACTTCAGTGATTCTTTCTCAGCTGAAATTGTACGCAGAACGTTATAAGCCATAACTAACATACCTGTAACGATGAATACACCGCCTACAAAGCGCATAATGTAGAAAGGATGTGATGCTTCTAAAGACTGAACAAAGCTGTACATTAGTGTACCGTCAGAGTTAACTGCGCGCCACATTAGACCTTGCATAACACCTGAGATCCACATTGCAACAATGTAAAGTACAACACCTACAGTGTGTAACCAAAAGTGCGTGTTAACCAATTTAACGCTGTACATACGACCTTGTGCGAATAACGCAGGAATAAGGTGGTAAATAGCACCAATTGAAATCATCGCAACCCAACCTAGTGCACCTGAGTGTACGTGGCCGATAGTCCAATCTGTGTAGTGAGATAATGCATTTACAGATTTAATTGCCATCATTGGGCCTTCAAACGTAGACATACCGTAGAAAGACAATGAAACAACTAAGAAACGCAGTACTGGGTCGGTACGTAGCTTATGCCAAGCGCCAGAAAGCGTCATTATACCGTTAATCATGCCACCCCAAGACGGTACAAATAGGATAATAGACATAACCATACCTAAACTTTGCGTCCAATCAGGAAGCGCAGTGTAGTGAAGGTGGTGAGGACCTGCCCAAATGTAAAGTGAAATAAGTGCCCAAAAGTGAACTACCGATAAACGGTAAGAGTAAACTGGGCGACCTGCTTGCTTTGGTACAAAGTAGTACATCATACCTAAGAAACCAGCCGTTAGTAGGAAACCTACAGCGTTGTGACCGTACCACCACTGAACCATAGCATCTACCGCACCTGCGTAGATTGAGTATGATTTAGTTAATGACACAGGCACTGCCATGCTGTTTACAATGTGTAGCACTGCAACAGTAATAATAAAGCCAGCGTAAAACCAGTTAGCAACGTAGATGTGCGATACTTTACGTTTGATCAGCGTACCAAAAAATACCACTGCGTAAACTATCCATACTACTGCGATTAAAATATCGATTGGCCACTCAAGCTCTGCATATTCTTTAGAGCTAGTAATACCCAGTGGTAATGTAATTACGGCTAATACAATAACAAGCTGCCAACCCCAAAAAGAGAAAGCGGCGAGTTTGTCTGAGAAAAGGCGCGTTTGACAAGTACGTTGAACGACGTAATAAGACGTCGCAAAAAGTGCACTGGTACCAAATGCGAAAATTACTGCGTTCGTGTGTAACGGACGTAGTCGAGAGTATGTTAACCATGGTGTATCAAAGTTAAGTGCTGGCCAAGCTAATTGGGCAGCAATCAGAACCCCAATACTCATGCCAACGATGCCCCAAATCACTGTCATAATAGCGAATTGGCGTACAACTTTATAGTTATACTCAGTTTGTGATGCTACTGTTTGGCTCATTTTCTGGCTTCCGCTGCAATAAATGCGTTTAGAAATGAATTACCCACCGTTTAAAGTGGGGCCTACTATTTTCCCCAAGCGTATTACCTAAAACGTTCAAAGCCTGAATGCTTCAGAAAACAAACTCGAGAAACCCTTATTTTTTGCGGGTGAAATGATAAATTTTTTGGCCTAAAAAAGATAGGTCAATTACATAAAATTATGACATCAATCAAAGTTTGTGAGTTTGTTGTTTATTTTTTGATACAGATTGTACCTATATTAACCAAACATCACACTGGCTATTGTTATTTCAAAGCATGCTAATTAAGATTTGTTTTTATTTAGCGCGGATTTGTTATGCATATATATAGATTATCTTTGTTTTTAATGCTGTTTTTGGTATTAACAGGCTGTGACAATGCCAATCAAAAAGATCAAAAAGCACTGTTAAAAACAAATTGCGACACGAATCAGCGCTGTATTTATAACACCGGTGTTAAAGTATGGTTAAGTGATAAAATTATTACCCCCGAAACCCCCTTTAGTATTTACCTTGATTTACCCGCCCACCTAAAAATAGATAACGCTAAGCTTGAAAGTATAACCATGTATATGGGTTTTATTCCGCAAAAGTTCACTAAAGAAGCAACTATTTATAAAAGTGACACTATGGTGGGCATATGCTCTGAGAAAAATATGCTGTGGCAACTGGTGCTTAATTTAAGCAATGTTCAAACTGGTGAGAAAATCACTCACTTTTATAATTTTTATGTGACGTATTAAGGTACCTTTTTCCTGCCAATCATTTTTTTAGCTGGCGCATAACAAAAATCAGCTATTAATAAGGTATTACTATAATAAGGCACTACTATTAAGCGGTACGCCTTTTATATGCAGCGCTGCAATAGTAGGTGTATAAAATTGTATTTAAAGCACTAACACACATTTAAACCTCTTTGCTGCCTTGTATGCTGTAACCTTTTTTTTCATTCTCATCTGTTTTATGTTGGTGTGCTTACTCGTTCTTGTTATGGAGTGAATTGCCTTACGGTAATGGGGGGGCTTCGTAATGTTTATAGTAAAAGCGTATTACTTGCATTACTGGGCATGTAAAAAAGTAAATCCTGCTTACTTTAATGATAACTATTTTAATAAAGCTAAACGCCCTCAATTTAAGACCCTCTAATGATTTGCTAAATCAAATAACTCCTCCCATTCCGAGCAAACGTTGAAGTCTCGCTGAACAAAAAATATTGCCAAAAAAACTAAATAAATAGCTTAATAAGACTATTTAAGCGGTAAATCTGCATATTTATGGTTATTAATTTTATTACAGCTTTACGGTTTTACTAATGCGCTGTGATTAATATGTTAATTTTTCTAAAAAGGGTATATTTATCCATTAATTACATTTGATTACAATCTGCATAACTTTGATTTCAGGTGTGTTTTAATTGCTTTGTATTAGTTTTATCTCAATGATTTTTAATTGTTTTTTTTAGTTAACACTGCAACAAGTTATAACCTTTGTACCTTTTTTGGTTGTTCTTTTTTGGTGTTGTATATATAACGATCTTCCATTAAGTTTTTGTTCAGTTAACTCAGCCTAAGTTGCCCCCCTGACTCACAATTCTTATAAAAAGTGAGCATTACCAATCAAGGTAAATTTCCAACAAGTAGGGTTTATTCATGAAAAAATCAACTCTTGGTTTAGCTGTAATCGCAGCAATCCCAATGTTCTCAAGTATGCAAGTAGTAGCGGCCGAAGATGGCGCAAACGCTATTGAAAAAATTCAAGTAACGGGTTCTCGCATTAAGCGTTCGGATATGGAAAACGCCAGTCCAGTTACATTAATTGGTGCAGACGATATTAAAGCAATGGGTGCAACAAGCATCGATAGCGTATTACAAAAGATGACTGCTACTGGCGGTGCAATGACCAACCCAGGTATTAACAATGGTTCGGGTGGTAATGCTTCTATCGATTTACGTGGTTTAGGTTCACAACGTACATTAGTACTTGTAAATGGCCGTCGTATGATCAACTCGGGCACAGGCGCTGCTTCTACTGTCGATTTAAATACTATCCCTGTTTCTATGATTAAATCGGTTGAAGTACTTAAAGATGGGGCATCTGCTGTTTATGGTACTGATGCGGTTGCTGGTGTTGTGAATATCATTTTAAAAGATGATTTCGAAGGCCTAGACATGAATGCTAACACAGCAATCACTGGCGAAGGCGATGCTACAGAAAATTCAGTTGACTTCACTGTAGGTACTTCATTCGATAAAGGTAATATTGTTATCGGTATGCAGTACACTGACCGTGGTAAAGCATCGCAGGCAGATCGTAGCTTTTCTAACTGCCCACTTGCTGAAGGCTCTAACGGACTTTACTGTACAGGGTCTTCATATAACGAAGGCGGTCACATTTGGAACGGTAATGGTGAAAAAGGTACCACCGTTGATGCTAGCGGTAAAGATATTAGTGTTTCATTAATTGATGACTCTGGTGTTACTGGTCGTGGTGGCGATTATCATCGTTACACTAATGAAGATGCTTACAACTATTCTCCTTCAAGCTATCTTTACACGCCAATGGAGCGCTTAAACTTAACTGGTCTTGCTACTTATGAGCTATCTGATGACACAAGTTTATTTGCTGAGTTTACTTATACTAAACGTTGGTCAGAGCAGCAAATGGCGCCTCAGCCAGTATGGTTCGATTTTGAATATACAGAAGATATGGGTGATTCACTTCTAAGTCAAAGCTATGATAATCGTGTTGACTTAGATGGCGATGGCTACTTAGATAAAGATGCAAATGGAAATTACGTCACGCAAGAAACTAACTACCAATACGGTGATAAAATTTCTTACGGACGTCGCATGTCTGATACAGGTGCACGTTATTTTGAACAGTCAGTTGATACAGTAAGAGCTGTTGTTGGTGCTCAGGGTTTCATTAGTGATTACTCTTGGGACATATCAGCTAACTTTGGTCGTAACGATTCAGTTGATAAGCTAAGTAATCTTCATAATATGGGTGCCATTCAAGATCAGATCTTAGAGGGAACTTTTAACCCACTTGATCAAAATGCATGGACATCTGAAGATTTCCGTAAAAATGTTTACACTGAAGTAAACAATGGTGGTAGTCAGTTATTTATCTTAGCAGCATCTGTTTCAGGTGAAATGTTTGAAATGCCAGCTGGTTATGCAGCGTTTGCAGCAGGTGTTGAACGTCGCCAAGAAAAGGCGTGGTATACGCCTGACTCGCTTACAGCTCAAGGCTTAGCTAATGATCCTATGGTAGAACCAACATCAGGTGGTTTTGATGTAAATGAAGCTTATGTGGAATTTGCTATCCCATTACTTGCAGATGCGCCTTTTGCTCAAAATGTAGAGCTAAGTGCTGCAATTCGTGCTTTTGATTACAGTACTTTTGGTTCTGATGAAACATGGAAACTAGGTCTTACATGGAAAGTAAATGACGAATTAATGTTGCGTAGTGTTGTTTCTACAGCTTTCCGTGCTCCAACAGTATCTGAACTTTACTCTGGTAATTCACCTTCTTTCGAGCAAATTAGTTACCCTGGCGCTCAGGAGCAGGCAGAAGTAACTGTAGGTGGTAATGACCAATTAACACCTGAAGAAGCAGATACACTAACGGCAGGTATTGTTTATGAGCCGCAGTGGCTTGATGGCTTCTCGATGACATTGGATTATTACAAAATCGAAATTGAGAATGCGATTGCGTCTGTTGATAATCAATACATTGTTGATCAATGCTTAAATAATGCTGGTAATTCAAGCTCTGCTTTATGCCAATCTTCTAATGTGTCAATGGATGCGACTGGTCGAGTTAAGTTTAATAACCAGCTACAAAATATTGGTGCAGAGGAAACATCTGGCATCGATTTAAACTTAGCGTATAGCTTCGAAGCTGCTGGCTTAAATTGGAAAGCCGGGTTAGATACAACTTATTTAGATGAATATGTAGTAACTGTACTTGATGAGACAGTAGATTATGCGGGTCTTATTACATCAGGTTCTGGTGGGTATGCAGATATTAAATCTAATTTAACACTAAATGTATCAGGCGATCGTTGGGATGCACAGTATCAAGCGCGTTATATTGCTGGTATGGATAGCTACTCTTGTTTAGATGATGCTGACAGCTGTTATGCACCTACGACTCCTTCTGTCGTTTATCACGATATTAGCGGTAGCTTCTTAGTTAATGATAGCCTGTCTCTATCTGCGGGTATCAACAACTTATTTGATAAGCAACCTCCTTACTACACAGGTAACAACGATTCTAACACTGACCCGTACACATACGATGTACTAGGCCGTCGTTTCTTTGCTGGTGTAAACGTTAAGTTTTAATTAGCACATTAATCGTATTAAGGCTCAGTGTTTACTGGGCCTTTTTTATTGAACAAAATTAAGGAGACCAGTACACTTATACACTCAATAAAAGGAGAGTTGTTTGATAAAACAAGACGAAAATTTATCTTTTGTCATAGAACCAGAGTTATCCCCTCGCTCTGAGCAGCGTATCGACCTGTATTTTTCTATACCCAATGAAATGGGTATAAACGTGCAAACCCTCAGTGAAGAGTCTTATTTTAATAACCACTTTAAATCGCACTTAGCTTATAACGCTAAAAATATACACTTACCCTTAGTGCGTAGCCGCTTTGTTAGTAAAAACAAAGGTGAGCAACAAGATTACCGCCAAAACCTTAATTTGTACTGTTATCAGGTGCGTTTAGCGCTCGACGCTGATATTAAAGATGCATTAAAAATTCAAGAAGTGGATGCTTTTTATGCCCGTGCACAAGAGCTGTTTGAGCAAAGTGAAGGGCTGCTAAAAAAGCTGCGCAGATATACCCCCGATGATGAAAAACTGGTGCCGTTTTACACCAATGCCGATAACTATTTAAGTTGGCATGTTGAGCAGTCGTTTTTAAAGCTATTAGATGAAGGCCCGCGCAGCAGTGACTTTGCGAAAGAGCGCAACGACTTACTGCAATTTTGTAAAAACGAAAATACATACCGGTTTGAGCAAAATTACAACTCAGAAACCACGTTGCAAGATGGTAACCGCATTACAAATAAAATGCGTTTACTGCAGCGCCTAATAGAGCACGGCGTTATTTTGCATCGCAATACGCGTTATTTAAATAGTTACCTAAAGCGTTTAGTAAAAGGCACGGTTACAGCTGTCATTATGGCATTTGTAATGGTGGTTATACTTAACGCGCGCTCAACCTTTACCGAAGTGACCGCTACCCTTATTTTAATATTAGGGGTTATTTACGGCTTGCGAGAAATATTTAAAGAAGACATTACGCGGGTAATTTGGCGCGCTATTGTGCGCGGGCGTCCTAAATGGCGGTTTGTATTTAAAAACAGCATCACTAAAGACCGCGTTGCAAGTCAGTTTGTGTGGCTTGAGTATATGCGTTTTAAAAAAATCCCTAGTGAAGTAAAAACAATATTTTCAAAAAGGCGTCAGCAAAACAAGCTAGCTGCGCAGTGGCTGCACTTTGCCAGTGAAACACGTGTTTCTGCTAAAGAGTTTTTACCAGGCTACGATACTCTACAGCAAAGTATGCGTTTTAATTTGGCGCCCTTTGCACGGTATTTAAAACGCGGTGAGGGCAAGCTGTATCATCTAGATGGTAATAAAATATCAAAGCAAGCGGTTGAAAGGCGCTACCAGTTAAATTTGGTGATGGTATTAAAAGACGAGGAAAGAACTTTATACCAGCGTTACAAAATAACCCTTAATCGCAGTAAAATAGTTAATATTGAACTTATTTACTCTAAAAAATAGAAAATAAAAAAGGGATAGCAACGGCTATCCCTTAGTGTCATGTAAATTTACCTAATTTAACGCAGTATTACTGTGTAATACCGTGCTTAGAATAAATAGTTACCTTGTCTGAAACGAGTGTTATTTCAATGTTTTTAGACTCATCACCCCATACACAATTAGTATGTAGGGCTTTTTCTACGCAGTTATCAGCAGAGCCTAAAATAGCTTCTACTTCGGCTTTATCCATGCCAACTTCAATTTTTTCGTAGTTTTCTAGGCTTACTTTTGAACAAGCTGCCAGGCTTAGCGTTGCTGCGATGATCAGGAGTTTTTTCATTGTTATGTCCTATTGATTTAGTGTTTATACTTTCGTATTTGTACAATCATGCCCATACGAGGATGATCAAAGTAATGGATTTCACCACTAATTACACGTTTAAATTGTGAAAAGCGGGCCGATTCTATATCCCCATTAGGTAGTTTTTCGTTTACGTCAAAATCAGCGGTTATGTACAGGTAGTGGCGTAAATGTATTTTAAATAAACCATCTAGCTCCCAATAGCTTAGGGGCTGCTCTGAGGTATTAAATAGCTGTGGCTTACTTTGTACTAGGCTAATAAAGTCGGGATTTGAATAATTAGGCGTAGTGTTAACGTCGCGTTTTATATGATCACCAGAAATTAAATGTACGCTTGGCGCACGCGATTTACTTGCCCCTTCAAAGCGCCAGCCGGTATGTAGTAGCGGGGCTAAACCTTTTCTGTCTAAAGCGCGGCGCTGGGCAGTAAATTGTAATTGCTCAGGTGCGAGTAAATAGGGCTCATCCATCGTATCTTGTGCCGGTGCTAATGGCGTAACGGGCAACTCGTCGTAACTTTTCATAAAGTCGATACTGTTATCACACACACCCGATTGTGGGTTGGCATTAACTAAAGAATCGGTAAACGAGCGTTTTTGAAAGCGACTATCGCCATCTATACATGCCTGCATAGCTTGCTCTGTGTATAAAGGGGTGAGTAGCTCTAACGTATTTTTCGCCTTAATGGGCTCGTGCTTTAAGCTAAAGTCTTCTTGTAAATAGGGGGCAGGGCGCTGTTTAAATACCAGCACTTCTACTTCAAACCAACGTTCTGCAAATGCGGTGCTGCTAAATAAGCAACATAACACGATAAGCGATTTTTTTAGCAACATTAATGGCTAACCTTTTTTTCGAAATCTGCAATCATTGCAGTGACCATTTTTAAGCGTTCACGAGGGTTTGCCTCATTAATCGCAAAGCGCAATTTATTTGCGCCATCCATTTTGTACACATGGGGTGCACTTTGTATCAAGCCTATGATGAAGCTAGGATTAACCTTCGTATTTTGGCTAAATTCAAAGTAGCCCCCTTTAGGGTTTGCCTCTATTTTTGTAATTCCTAAATCGCTAGCACGCATTTTTAGTTGCTGCATACTAAATAGGTTTTTAGTGGCATCAGGTAATAAACCAAAGCGGTCTATTAGCTCTACTTGTAATTCGTCCATATCGGCAAGGTTAGCACAACTTGCAATGCGCTTGTACATACCTAAACGCGCATTAACATCGTGTATGTAATCATCAGGTAGTAAGGCAGGGAGTTTTAAATCAACTTCAGTTTGCTGCTGAAGCAGGTTTTCAAGCGTTGGCTCTTTACCATTTTTAAGGGCATTAACCGCTTGCTCTAGCATTTCCATATACAAGCTAAAGCCAATGGTTTGCATTTGCCCTGATTGATCGTCGCCTAATAGCTCACCCGCACCACGTATTTCTAAATCATGTGTAGCAAGGGCAAAACCTGCGCCTAAATCTTCCAACGACTCAATTGCTTGTAAGCGTTTGGTGGCATCTTTAGAAAGTGCTTTAGCATCGCCGGTTAATAAATAAGCATACGCTTGGTGGTGGCTTCGCCCAACACGACCGCGTAATTGGTGTAATTGCGCAAGGCCAAGTTTATCGGCTCTGTCCATAATAATAGTATTAGCAGTAGGCACATCAATACCGGTTTCGATAATGGTGGTACATACCAGTACATTGTATTTTTGATGATAAAAGTCTGTCATTATTTGCTCAAGCTCTTGCTCGCGCATTTGCCCATGAGCAGAGGTGACACTAGCCTCTGGCACCCATTCGCTGATCTCTTGCGAGACTCGCTCAATAGTCTCAACATTGTTATGCAAAAAGTACACTTGGCCGCCGCGTTTAATTTCACGCAGTATGGCTTCGCGTATTAAGTCGCTGTCGCGTTGGCGTACAAAGGTTTTAACTGCTAAACGCTTAGCAGGTGGGGTGGCAATAATTGATAAATCACGCATGCCGCTCATCGCCATATTTAAAGTACGCGGAATAGGCGTTGCTGTAAGCGTTAATATATCTACATCAGCACGTAATGACTTTATTTTTTCTTTTTGGCGCACACCAAAGCGGTGCTCTTCATCAACAATTAGTAAACCTAAGTCGTTAAATTTAATATCTTGCTGAATTAACTTATGTGTTCCAATAACGATATCAAGTTTACCGTCGGCCATTTTTTCAAGCGTGTCTTTTTGCTCTTTAGTCGAATTAAAGCGCGACAACACTCCCACTTCGATAGGGAAATCGGCAAAGCGGTCTTTAAAGTTTTCATAATGTTGCTGAGCCAGCAGGGTGGTTGGTACTAATACGGCTACTTGTTTGTTATCGTTAACTGCTACAAACGCGGCGCGCATAGCCACTTCTGTTTTACCAAAGCCTACATCACCACACACTAATCGGTCCATAGCAAGTTTTGATTGCATATCACCAAGTACGGCTTCAATGGCATTACGCTGATCGTCGGTTTCTTCAAATGGAAAGCTGTCGCTAAATTGGCGATAGCTTTGCCCATCGAGTGCAAATTTGTTACCTGGTTTTGCTTGGCGCTGTGCGTAAATATCTAACAGCTCCGCGGCTACGTCGCGTACTTTTTCGGCGGCCCGCTTTTTGGCTTTCTCCCAGGCATCTGAGCCAAGTTTATGAAGCGGGGCGCTTGCTTCTTCACCGCCTGAATAACGGCTTAGCATATGCAGTGCCGATACCGGCACATACAGTTTTGCTTCACCGGCATAGGTAATGGTAACAAACTCAGTGATTACCCCTGCCGCGTCAATTGTTTGCAGGCCTTGATAGCGACCAACACCGTGATCAAGGTGAACAATTGGCTGGCCCTCTTTAAGCTCGGCTAAGTTACGAATTAACGCATCTTGGCTTGCTTCGTATTTATGTTTACGGCGCCTGCGTTGCGACACCTTAATACCTAACAGCTCTTGCTCGGTAATAATAGAAAGGCTAGGTTTTGTGCCCAGTACAACACTTTGCTCAAGAGGGCTTACAATTAAGCCTACATCGCTTTGGCTTTGTGTAAATTGCTGTAAGCTTTCAAATTCTTTAAACTTTAAGCCGCTTGGTTTAAGCACGCTTAATAAAGACTCGCGGCGACCATCAGACTCAACACTTAATAAAATACGGCTTTTTTTCTTTTTTTGTTCTGCCACATAGTTAATAAACGCGCCGTAGGGTTCGTGTTGTTTATGATCGATTCTTACTGCGGGCAGCTCGCTCACATTTAAGTTTTTATTGCCTGCTTTAGTGGGTAATTTAGCTTGCGATAAGCGTATTCGTGAAAACTCACCTAAATTAGAAAACAACTCATTAATAGGTTGATACAACTCGCTGGGCGCCAGTAGTGGACGCAGGGGATCTACTTTTCGGTTTTCGTAGCGTACGTTTACATCGTGCCAAAAGGTATCTGCGGCGTGTTCTAAGTCACCTAGTTGCATAACCGTAGTGGTGTTTGGCAAGTAATCAAAAATGGTGGCAAGCTTTTCAAAAAACAGCGGCATGTAGTATTCAATACCGGCAGGCCAAGTACCTTTGCTTACTTGCATGTAAACAGAGTCTTGCTCTGAACTGGCACCAAATTTATCGCGATAATTTATTCTAAAACGCTCAACGTCTGCTTCGTTGGTTGGAAATTCATGCGCGGGAAGTAACTCAATTTTCTCTACTTTTTCATCTGAGCGCTGGGTTTCTACGTCAAATAAACGAATAGAGTCGAGTTCATCGTCAAAAAAGTCGAGCCTAAATGGGTGAACACTGCCCATTGGATACAAATCAACAATAGAGCCACGTATTGCGTATTCGCCGTGCTCCATTACTTGTTGTACGTTTAAATATCCTGCTTGTTCTAAATTACTGCGCAGGTTATGGGTGTCGAGTTTATCGCCTACTTTAAAATTAAGGGTAGAGCCATAAATAAACGAAGCAGGCGCAGTACGTAGCATTAACGTAGATACAGGCACTATAAGTACGCTTTGCTGCTCGTTTTTTAAAGTGTTTAAAGTGGCTAAGCGCGCTGAAATAATATCTTGGTGCGGAGAGAAATGGTCATACGGCAAGGTTTCCCAATCAGGAAATACCATTACCGGGTTATCTGGCAATAAGTATTCGAGCTCGGTTTCAAGCCGTAATGCGCTTGGCGTATCTGGCGTAACTATAAGCACTAAATCGTTTTGCTGTTTTACACCTTCTGCAATGGCTATACTTAGTGCACTGCCAGTTAGCTGCCCCCATTGAATTTTATCTTTTTGAGATTTTACCCACGGCAAGGCTGCCCATTGCTCAAACGCCATTTAGTGCTCCATTTTTTAGTTGGCGTTTGCTCACAAACGCCATGCAGTTATTTAGTCTCGGTAAATTTTTGCTAAGTCTTGATAGTGATCAATTCTGCGGTCGCGTAAGTACGGCCATATACGTCTTACGTTTTCAGAGGCTTTTTGATCAAGTTCTACTACTAAAATTTGCTCATCAGTATTGTTCGCCTCTGAGAGCATTTCGCCTTGAGGCCCTGCAATAAACGAGTTACCCCAAAATTGTATACCTTCGCTTTGTCCGCTAGGGTCGTTTTCGTGCCCTACACGGTTACAGCTAATAACGGGTACGCCGTTCGCAACCGCATGCGCACGCTGGCTTATTACCCATGCGTCTTTTTGGCGTGTTTGCTCTGCGTTGTCATCACGTGGGTCCCAGCCAATTGCGGTTGGGTAAATTAATACCTCTGCGCCAGCCATGGCCATTAAACGGGCCGCTTCAGGGAACCATTGATCCCAGCATACTAAAACACCTAATTTACCTACTGAGGTTTGAATTGGCTCAAAGCCTAAATCGCCTGGGGTAAAGTAAAATTTTTCGTAAAAGCCAGGGTCATCAGGAATGTGCATTTTACGGTATTTACCCGCAATGGTGCCGTCTTTTTCAAGTACCACCGCGGTATTGTGATAAAGCCCAGTGGCACGTTTTTCAAACAGTGAAGCCACAATAACGATGCCGAGCTCTTTGGCAAGCTCGCCCAGTGTATTTGTGCTTGGACCCGGAATTGTTTCGGCTAAGTCAAATACATCCACATCTTCTGTTTGGCAAAAATACAGACTACGATGCAGCTCTTGCAAAACCACAAGCTGTGCGCCTTTTTTAGCAGCATCACGAATGCCAGCAATCGACTTTGCCATATTTTGGCAGGCGTTATCACTGTTAGTTTGTTGCACTAAGGCAACGGTTAATTTTGCAGGGCTTGTCATTGTGCTGCTCCAGCTAAAAATCCACGAGGTAATTGCATGGTAATGCAATGTAAACTACCAAATTGTTCAATAATAGGTAGGCAATTAACGCCAATAATAGTGTGCGCTGGGTATGCTTTTTGAACTTGCGCTAGCGCCAGTGCGTCGTTGTCATCGTTATACGTCGGGACTAAAACCGTATTATTGATAATCAAGTAGTTTGCGTACGTTGCCGGTAAACGGGTGTTGTCATCATCAAACACTGGTTTTGGCCACGGCAAATCAATTAACGTATATGGGGTATTATTTTGCGTTTTAAAGCTTTGCAGCTGCTTTTCCATCGCATCTAATGCGTTAAAGTGCTCATCTTCTTTAGCATCGCACTTAACATACACAAGTGTATTATTGGGGGCAAAGCGCACCAGTGTGTCGATATGGCTGTCGGTATCGTCACCGGCTAGGTAGCCATGATCTACCCATAAAAAGTCAGTTGCGCCTAAATGCGTTGTTAAAATTGACTCAATATCGCCTGATGATAAATTGGGGTTGCGATTTTTATTCAGTAAACATTCGCTGGTTGTAAGCAACACACCGTGTTCGTTAATTTCAATGCCGCCACCTTCAAGTACCACATTCAGGGCTTGGTAATCAGTGCTTGGATTACTTAGCTGGTTTACCAGTACTGCGTTAATTTTATTATCGAGGGAACTTTCGAATTTATTACCCCAGCCATTAAAGATAAAGTCGTAAATTTTAAGTTGGCGAGCGTCGTCAATATTCGCGCAGGTAATAGGGCCGTGATCCCGTGCCCAGGTATCGTTTGTTGGTGTAACAACAAAATGCACTTGGCTTAAGTTTATATTCGCTTTTGTTAGCAAGGCAGTAATGTGGCTTTTAAGCGCCGTGTTATGGGCAACAATAACAAGCTGCTGCACGGCTGTGATATGCGTTGCAAGCTCAACATAAACAGGCTCTACGCGTTCAAGCGTATCAGCCCAGTCGGTCTGTGCATGGGGCCAGGTAAGCATAACGGCGTCTTGCTCAGCCCATTCAGGTAAAAGTCTAAAGTTCATGAAGTTTTGATACAAATTACGGTGGCGCTAGTTTAGCATTTTACATGCATATGTCAGCTATTTATCGCTGCTAGAATCATCGTCAATTTGCTCGAGTTCTTGGCGTTTTTTTAGCTGGCGTGTTTGTGCATGTAAGCTGGCTCTGACAACTAATTCTTGGTCTGTGGTTCTTATTGCAGTAAACAGTAATGTGTATTGGTAATGTTCGCTGTCTTGTTTTTCAACGGCCACAACTTCTGTATAACAGTAAACGGCTGAGGCTTCGTGGTGCAAAAATAGCTTTGTTCTAAATGCTTGGCCTAATGCGTATACATCAGGCGAAGTAAAGCGAATACCGCCTCCGCCGTAGCTATCGCACTGTATGGCGTTATCTTGCGCTTGCTCTGAGGCTAAAATGTGGCTCATTATTAAATCGATTTTACGCGACTGTGCTTGTAAAAAAGCCGCCAGCTCTTGTGCTAAATCGCCTAGGTTTCTAAGGGGTCTTAAAGAGGCCTGTTCAAGCTCACTGACTTCGTTAGCTAGCTTAAATAGCGGAGGTATGTCGTCTTCAAGCGCGAGTTGAGATTGCGGCACTAACTGATTTTCTACAGCAAATAAGTTTACTCGAATGCTTTCATTTATTTGAAAGTATTCTTCAAATTCGCTTAATCTTTGACTGTTCATAATTATCTCCACTGCGTATTCATTAAATAGTAGCGTTGTGGGGAGTAAATTGCTAGCAGATAAAAATGCTAAATGGTTTGTTTATAAGCCAGTTTTTAAGAATGTTGATTAGGGCGTGTTGAACTTTGCGGATTGAAATTTGTTCAATCTAAGGGCGTTTAAATCGCGGCGTGAGGTTTGTAAACTAGTGGGCTCTATAACTGCTCCTGCGTTTCGCCTATTTATATGGAATAACTACACTTGATAGGCGCTGCCTTGCCTAAAAACCAACCACACTGCTGCAAATTCAACTATCAAAAATCAACACGCCCTAATAAAAAAGCGGTCAATGTCATCCTAACATCGGCCGCTTGGGTATTGATTAATTAGCGCTGGGAGTGCTTATTTAAGTAGAGCGGCTAATTCATGTAAATCTTTCACAACGTGGTCTGGTTTTTTTACCAGTGGGTAAAGTGTTTTACCTGGGCGGGCGATAAAGGTTGTTTGTAACCCGGCTTCTTTAGCACCTGCTACATCCCAACCGTGCGCCGCTACCATCATTGCTTCATTTGCTTTTACATTTAATTTTGTTAACACCCACTTATAGGCACGTAAGTCTGGTTTATAAATTTTAATATCTTCAATGCTGTAACGCGCATCAAAGAACGACATTAATCCAGCGCTCTCAAACTGGGCTTTAACCCCTTTGTTTGAAGAATTTGTCAGACTTACTAACTTATAGCCCTGTGCTTTGAGTTTTGCCAGTCCTTCTTTCACATCTTTGTGAGGAGGTAGGGTTAAAAGCGGGGTGACAATGGCTGTTTTTGCTTGTTCATTCGTAATAGCTATGTTGTTATTTTTGGCAACCATGCGCAGCGACGCAACGCCAATTTGACCAAAATCGTGGTAATTGCCACTTACGGTATCAACGAGTGAATGATGCAACATGGTCGAAAACCAAAGTGGTAATAAATCCTCACGCCCGCCAAGCGCTTTACCAATAGAGGTGCGCATGGAGGTTAAATCTAACAAGGTTTCGTTTACATCAAAAATAAGTACTTTAGGTTTCGCTTGTGCCTGTGGCTCCTCAGCCATAGCGTAGCCAGAGGCAAGGCTAGTACCAACAAGAAGTGATAGGGTAAGGGTTTTTAACGATTTTAAGATAGACATTAGTGTTGCTCCGATTCAAGGGCTGCCAATACATCAGTAGGCTCTGCGCGTAGGGTATAGTCTTCGTTTAAAAAGGCATACGTAATTATGCCTTTTTGGTTAATTACATAGGTTGCTGGTAAAGGTAATGTATAACTTTTATTACCGTAGTACTTTTCAAAATCAATACCAAACTGGCTATAAAGCGCCACAATACGCTCATCTAAAGTAAACAGTAAACCAAATTGCTCGGCTACCTTGTTATTAATATCTGAAAGCACATCAAATTCAAGGGCATTTTTTTGTGCGCTAGATAACGTCTCGTCTGGTAATTGTGGTGATATCGCAACTAACTGCGCATTGTGTGTTTTAAATTCGGGTAAGTGATCATTAAGTGCTTTTAGCTCTAAATTACAATATGGACACCAGTTACCACGGTAAAAGCTAATTATTACCGGGCCATTATTTAATAAATCAGCGAGCTCAACTTGCTCAGCGCTATGATTGTTTAAGCTGAAATTGCTTACTTTAGCGCCTACCTGTAGCGCATTATCTTTTATATGCTGAGCAATGAGCTCTTCATTTGTCTGCGCCATAAGGGCTAATACATCGCCAGGTAGCTTCGCTTCTTTTTGCACGTTATAGGCATCAATCTGTGATTTTAAACTCATTATTAAATCTCGAATATAACTGTATGGCGATTATGGGTGTTTTAGTTATTTAAATATATATTGCAAAACTGAAAGCTTCATTCGAAAATATTAAATACTAAAAACTGCCTAGCCAAATGTATGTATAATTTAAGTGACCTAGAAACATTTATTGCCGTCGTAGAAAATAAAGGGGTGCTTGCAGCTGCGCGTGAGCAACGTTTGTCGCCGGCAACAGTAAGCCACAGGCTAAGCAAGCTCGAGCGTGAGCTTTCAACCGTGTTAGTGTTTAGAGACAGCAGACGAGTGAGGTTATCGCCCGCCGGTGAGCTATTTTATCATCGCGTAGGGGCTATTATAGAAGCTTTGCACGATGCAGAGCACAGCATTGGCGCACGAAGCTCTTCAGTGAGCGGGTTATTACGTGTGACTATGCCACCGTGGGTTTTTTCAAAGTATGTTATGCCTAAGTTGACCGAGTTTGAAACCCAATACCCGCAACTAAAGCTCGACTTTTTAATTACTGATCATTTTGTCAATGTGGTCGATGATGCACAAGATGTGGCAATTAGAGTAGGGCAATTAACCGATTCTGGCCTGCTTTCTCGCAAAATTGTCAACAACTCCCGTATTTTATGTGCAGCGCCAAGTTATATAAAAAAGCATGGTATGCCTTGTACACTAAGCGAACTGAACTCGCACTATTGGGTGTGTTTACCCTGGCAAAGGCAGTTAAAACTGTATGATGAAAATAATAAAATACACACCTTTAATGCCAAAACGCGCTTTACTATTTCTAATTCCGATAACATGACGCAAGCAGCGCTTGCCGGACATGGCATAGCCATTAAATCTAAAATAGCGATTAACGATGAGCTAAGTGCCGGAAACTTAGTAGAGGTGATGCCCAATGTAATGGCCCAAAGCGACGCACCGGTGTGGTTTTTACGGCCTCAAAATAGCTTAACAACCCGTAAAACCGAGGTGTTTTATGAGTTTATGAAGTCTTTATTTGCCAGCTATGAATAAGCGGTAATACCCGCGCTTAATAATGAACAAGGTTACAAAGCCAATAAACTCAGCAAAAATAGCAATAATAATGGCGCAAACTAGCGCTGCTATTATGGAGTCTTTTTTTAACACTATTTGCCCTTCAAAGCGTTGCCATACTTGCTTTTTAATAGTGAGAAAGTCGCTGGTTAAAGTAAATAAATAGGGCGATTGGTTAAAGTTATTAACTGCCGCTTGTAAAGAGTGCTGGCGATTATTGAGGTTTTTAATATGGGTAGCCCCTTTACCAACAATATCATCACCAATATTTTCATAGTGGGCAATTAACTTGTTTAAATCGTTGTTAAAGTAGTTTTGAGCATCTTTTTTAAACGGGGCTAATGCGTTATTCGCTTCAATTAAATGTGCATCTAAAGCGTGCCCAAAGTCGCTTACAAAGGCCGGTATTTGTACCCCTAATAGTAAACCTGCTGCAAAAAAGCTGAGCCTTATGTAATCTAATAATTTACTCATTTGATCTCCTGTTTACTCAAAACCCACCTAAACAACGCTAAATTAACATTTGCGCTTGTTTTTATGCCAAAAACTCGTAATCTATCGGTAATAAAAATAACAATAGGCCTATGTTAAGGATGACTACCAAAGTAAATATGACATCAACGTTTGTTGATATCACTAAGCAGTTAAAACGCTTTGTGTCGCGTATTGTACAGCCCGATGACGTAGAAGACATTGTGCAAGAAACCTTTATTAAAAGCTACGAAGCTGATTTAAAACAAGATATTCAGTTTAGACGCAGTTACATGCTTAAAACTGCAAAGCACTTAGCGCTTAATCATATAGCCAAGTGGGATAACAAGTTTAATGACTCGTTAGAGCACGACGCAGAATTACCCCCGATGCTTAAATCCTCACAACTTGAGGATGAGTACACCTCAAAAGAGCGTTTTTTACTTTTTTGCAGAGCAACGGATCAACTAAATTCTTCTATCCGTAAATGTTTTATATTTAAAAAAGTGTACGGTATGAGCCAAAAAGAAATCGCCCAGCACATGCAATTAAGTGAAAGCACAGTAGAAAAACACATTGCCAAAGGTTTATTACAAACCATGTTATACATGAAAGAACATGAACAAAATCATAACCAATCTGCGGCACATAATTCTGCTTGTAATTCGGCTCTATCAATTGAGAGGGCAGCAAAATGAGTAATGTTCATCAATTTACATCAAAAGATTTAATTTTAGAAAAAGCCTGCCAATGGATCAGCGCAATTGATAGGGGCTTAAGCGAAATTGAAAAAGAGCAATTTAAGCTTTGGATGATGCAAAGCACCGCCCATCAAGATGCCGTCTACGAACTTGCGCAGCTATGGGATGAATTGTCCGTATTAAACGAGTTAAGCAGTTTATTTCCGCATAGAAGTGTAAAACAGCCCCAGAAAAAAAGATGGGCGTTTTCTAGTGCGATTGCCGCGAGCTTATTTGCAGCATTAATGGTGTGTAGTTACTTATTAATTAACCTTGAAAACGGCTACAACGAAGAGCTGGCTAAAATAAATTACACCAAAATATATACAACGAAGGTGGGCGAACAAGCCACGTATGTTTTACCCGACGGCACCATAGTGCAATTAAACACGAATAGCCTATTAGAGGTAGCTTATAGCAAAGGGCGTCGTCAGTTATTACTGAGCAAGGGTGAAGGGCGTTTTAATGTAGCAAAAGATGCATCGCGCCCATTTAGTGTGATGGCTGGCGATAAGAGCTTTACGGCACTTGGTACTGTATTTAATGTACAACGCAATACCTCTTCTGATTTAGAGCTGGTTGTAACCGAAGGTAAAGTGATGATCACCGACCCAAGTGTTGCTGTAAGTGCCAACGATTTTAAAGACTACCAACTGGCTGATAATAACGCTAAAAAAGTACGTAAAATCAATGCCAATATTGTTATCTCTGGTGAAAAAGCAATTATAGAGCAAAGTATTACTAAACCTATCACGCAGCTTTCTATGGATGACGTACAGCGTGATTTAGCGTGGCAAAATGGCATGTTAATTTTTAATGGTGAGCATTTAAGCGATGCATTAAATGAAGTGAGCCGTTACACCTCTACGCGTTTTGAGCTTTCAAGCGATGAGCTTGCCAATATAAAAGTGGCGGGTGTTTTTAAAGCTGGCGATGTTGAGGGGCTACTTGAGAGTTTACAGACTAACTTTGCAATTGAGCATGAGCGTTTAGGTGAACATATGGTGAGCCTAACACAGCAAACTAAATCATAAGAAATGTTATGCATATCAAACAAATGTTAGGTGAAGTTGCATCTTTAAATGTTATTAGTAAAAAAAAGTTTAAAAAAAAGATAAAAAACTATAGAGGAATTTTGTTTGTCAGCTGTTTATATAAATTGCGCAGTAACCAAACGCATTTATTTAGTGGTTTAAGTGTACTTGCTCCGGCTATTTTTAGCTTGAGTGTGCAAGGGGCAACACAGACCACTGGGCAAATGGTGCAATTTGATATACAAGCGCAGCGAGCAGACAAAGCCTTAATAGAATTTGCTAAACAAACAGAGCAAACCGTGGTGTTTTCTTATGAGTTGGCAAAAAATTACCAAGCAAATTCGGTTTATGGTTTTTATACCCAATTAGATGCACTGCAAGCATTATTAAGTGGGACTGAGCTCGATGCGGTTGTTGATCAAAATGGTTTACTGAGTATAAAACTCAAACAAATCAATAGGAAAGATAACAACATGATGAAGCTTTCAGGGGTTAGTGCAGCTGTATTACCAGCATTGCTTGCAGCAAATTCACACGGTGTGAATGCAGCAGAGGATGTTGCACAAGAGAAAATAGAAAAAATTGCTATTGTAGGTAGCCGCGTAGCAGGGCGCTCAGTAGAAGATTTACCCGTACCCGTTGATATTTTAAGTGCTGAAGCACTTGAAAACACAGGCCAAACCGAAGTTGGCCGTATGTTGCAATCTATTGCACCTTCATTTAACTTTTCAAGCTCGTCAATCAGTGACGGCACTGATGCCTTACGACCTGCAACACTGCGTGGTTTAGGGCCTGACCAAACACTTGTGCTTATTAATGGTAAGCGCCGCCACCAGGCAAGTATTATTCATATCAATACCTCAGTAGGGCGTGGTACCGCAGGTACCGATATGAATGCTATTCCAGCCTCAGCTATTAAACGTATAGAAGTTTTACGAGACGGCGCAGCAGCGCAATACGGCTCAGATGCAATTGCCGGTGTAATTAATATTGTACTAAAAGATGGCAGCGAAGGCGGCAAAGCAGCGGTTAATTACGGCCAATACTCAGAGGGTGATGGCGAAACAGTAAACGTTGATTTTAATAAAGGGTTTGCCCTAGGTGATAGCGGCTACTTAAATGCAACACTTAATTACCGCGACCGCTCGCCTACTAACCGCGCAGGTTTGCACGGCTCGTGTCAGTTTTATGGCTGTACAGAGCTTAGCGACGGTACTTTACTGGCAGGCGATCCGCGTGAATTGACCGCCGACAGAGACACTTTTCGTATTGGCGATGCCGACTCTCAGCAATTTGGCTTAACCGTTAATACAGGGTATGAGTTAGGTGATGGTGAGCTGTATGGCTTTATTACTTATTCAACGCGCGATAACGAATCAGCCGCGTTTTTCCGTCATAATGCAAATGCGGGCGGTAACCCTGTTTTACAAGACAACGACGCAACTATCCCATTAGGCTTTTTACCTAAAATCAATACCACAATTGATGATATTTCTTACAACTTTGGTTACAAAACCGACTTTGATAACGATGCAAGTTTAGATGTATCGTACACCTACGGTGAAAACAGCATTGATTACACAACAAGTGACACAATCAATGCCTCGTACGCTAACTTTTTACGTTACGAGCAAGGTTTAAGTGCCGCAGATATTCGCAGTACTATTCCACGTGAAGCCTATGCCTATGGCATGGAGTTATCACTGCAAACCATTAATATAGATTTTACACAAAACTTTGATGACTACTCATTGGCTATGGGTGCAGAAATTCGTACCGATGAATACCGTATTTTAGAGGGAAGCGAATATGCTTATCGTGATTACGACACCCTTGATGGGGTAAGTATTTATAGTGGTTTAAGTGGCGGTGTAGGCTCTGAAGATGCCTCTGGCGGCACGCAAGGTTTTGGTGGTTCTTCGCCGGCATCATCGGTTGATGAGTCACGCGATGTAATTTCGTTTTACCTTGATGCAGAAACCTACCTAATTGAAGATGTCATTTTATCAGGCGCACTGCGTTACGATAATTACAAAGGTTTTGGCGACACGGTAAACTTTAAGCTTGCGGGTAACTGGGCAATTACTGATGATGTGTCACTGCGTGGTGCATTAAGCTCAGGCTTTAGAGCGCCATCAATGCAGCAATTGTATTTTAACAATATCAGCACACAATTTGTTGTGGCTGAAGACGGCTCATTAGTTGCTGAAGAAGTAGGTACATTCAGAAACGATTCAACCCTTGCGCAAAGTTTAGGTATTCCAAAGCTTAAAGAAGAAAAATCGCAAAACCGCAGCTTAGGTATTGTCTACAACGTAACGGATAACATTAATGTTACTGTGGATTACTACTCAATTGATATTGACGACCGCATAGTAATTAGTAATCGTTTAGGCAAAGGGCTTTCTTCAAGCCTAGATGCTGCATTAATCAGCTCAGGCGCAGGTGCAGGGCAGTTTTTCTTAAATGGTGCAGATACCGAAACTTCGGGTATTGATTTTGTAGCTACTTGGAATACCGAGGGGTTAGGTGGCACGCTTGATTTTACTTTAGCAGCTAACTTTACTGAAACTGAGGTGGTATCGTTATTTACGCCATCGGGCTCAGGGCTTGAAACCGTACCGGTTGAAGATGTTTTCTCTGATCAAGAAATTTCAATTATTGAAGAGTGGCAACCAGAAGATCGCATCAACTTAAGTGCGCTTTACCAGCGTGGTGATTGGACTGTAAACCTTTCACTCAACCGCTTTGGTGAATACACAGTAGAAGATGGCGGACGCCAAACCTACGGTGCAGAAATTTTAACTGACGTTAAAGTTAATTACTTCGTGACTGAAGATTTATCTGTAAATATTGGTGCAAATAACTTATTTGACGTGTACCCAGATAAAAACACCATTGGTAACTCACGCTCGGGCACAATTGTAGATTCAAATGGCAATACGATTGTAAGCAGCGATGGGGTATTTGAATACTCTCGCCGTTCAGCGCCATTTGGCTTTAATGGTGCTTATTACTATGTAGGCGCAGAATACCGTTTTTAATAAATAA
The DNA here is from genome assembly GCF_005886415.1 of Pseudoalteromonas sp. S327. Classification (NCBI taxonomy): domain Bacteria; kingdom Pseudomonadati; phylum Pseudomonadota; class Gammaproteobacteria; order Alteromonadales; family Pseudoalteromonadaceae; genus Pseudoalteromonas; species Pseudoalteromonas sp. S327. The sequence continues at coordinate 68,623 of NZ_PNDP01000008.1, forward strand.
CACTCCCTTATGTTATTTAAGTTCAAAGGGCCGTAAGGCCCTTTTTTTGTATTTAGCCTTTTTAGCATTTATTTGTAAACCGCGATTTTATTGTGTTGCGCCTTACCTCAGCGTTAAATTATACCTATTCGCTTAATTAAACATTATTACGGATTGGTATACCCCCTGTATGGCTTTGATAATACTAAATGTGGCATTTTGGACTTGGCTATACATAGCAGGGTTTAAACCGGACGTTGCAATTATTGGCTTATAGTCTTAAAACCTCGTAATAATAAAAAACCCAGCGGCTAGGCTGGGTTTTAAATATATGCAATTGAAAATTAATGCTTTTGCATACGGCTCATTTCGGTGTGGCAGCTTTGCATCGTTAGCAAGGTTTTCGCTAAGGCTGCTTCACAGTCGGCTGGCTGTGGTTTATCCATCGCTGCTTTAATTTCTTCAAGGGTTTTATCTTCTACCTCTTCAAGTTCTTTAACGTATGTTTTATCGTTATGAGAACTAAACGAAGTGAGTAGGGCTGTGTAAGCTCTGCGTGCTTCTACAGCAAAAGAAGAGCCGTCTTCACGCTCACCTTTTTCGTTAACTGCATAAGGTTGTAAGCGCTCAACACTAACTTTTCGTGCGTCAATCATGCGTTGAAATAATGCGCCAATGGCTGGGTCTTCAACTTTCTCTTGCGCTTTTTGATAAAAATCAATGCCACTGTTCATTACTTGGATGATGTCAGTAATATGAGTTGCTTCTGTTCCTTGATGGGTATTCATAATGACCTCTCTTTACATGAATTTAAGTTTCATAGTAAAGAGAGCAAAGGCCATTCCAGTTTTATTTTAATTTTTAACATGCTGAAATAGTTAGCTATTTTGTTTATATTCAAACTGCAAGGCTATTTAAAATAAAATAACCTCGCAAATTTTACATGGCTTTTGTAATAAGGTTATTTAAGCTCATCCGCCACTTCGGCTACTTTTTGGCGTAACCATATATGACTTGCATCGCGATGCAGTAAAGGGCTCCAAATCATATCTAGTTCAAAAGGCGGTATAGGAAATGGAGGCTCTAAAATTTTAAGGCCTGCATCATCTAAGTAAATATTGGCAGCCTTTGAAGGTAAGGTCGCCACTAAATTTTGCTCTTTTGCTAAATGAATGGCTACGTGGTAATTACGGGTAAACGTAGCAATATTTCGGTGTTTACCAAAATGGGCAAGTGCTTCATCTACCCAACCTAGCTTTTGTACATCTTTAGGGTCCATACCTACGCCGACCCCAAAGCCGGTTTTACTTACCCATATATGGCGGGCTTTTAAATAGCTGTCTAGGCTAAAGTTTTCGATAATTGGGTTGTCGGCTTTTACTAAGCAGCAAAAGCTGTCTTTCCATATGCGTTTATGATGAAAAGATTGCGGAAGGTTTTCAAAGCGGTTAATAGCCATATCCACTTTACCATTTTCAACATCATGAAACGTTACATCACTAGGCGTAAGTATATCTAAGGTTGTATCGGGCGCTTCTTCATGAAGTTTACTTAAAAGCTTTGGCGCTAATGTACTGGCTGCATAGTCACTGGCCATTATTCTAAATACACGTTTACTTTGGCTGGCTTCAAATTCGCGATTAGGTGCGAGAGTTTCTTCTAGCGTCATTAATATACCGCGAATAACCGGTTGCAGCTCTATAGCACGCTCTGTGGGGACCATACCTTCACTGGTACGTACCAAAATTGGATCGTTAAACAAGTTTCTTAAACGCTTAAGGCCGTTACTCATAGCTGGTTGAGTAATACTTAACTGGTTAGCGGCGCGGGTTACGTTACACTCACGTAATAGGGTGTCGAGGTAAACCAGCAAATTTAAATCTATTTTACTTATGTTCATTGTGTGTCCTTTAACGCTTACCAGTGATGAATAAAGCGTTGTGCTGTCGGGTATGGGTATATGTGACTAACATGACCCTTTTTTATATTTTGCTGAGCTTGCTTCCAAAAACTAACATCAACAAGCTCGGGGTGTGTACTGAGCAAAAACTGTTTGTACTTTGGGTTTGGCATAACAAAGGTACAAAGTTGCTCAGGAAAAACATCTTGCGGCGCAACTGAGTAACTTTGTTCATCAGTTAAGTAATCATCATAGCTTTTGGCCTTAGGTAACGCCCTAAAGTTCATATCTGTTAGGTATTGAACCTCATCGTAGTCGTAAAAAATAATGCGCTTGTGTTTGCTTACCCCAAAGTTTTTAAGCAGCATATCGCCTGGGAATATATTTACCGCAATCATTTCTTTAAGTGCTTGGCCGTACTCTTCTATTGCATCGGCAGCACTTTCTTCGCTGGCGTTTTCTAAAAATAAATTAAGCGGTGTCATGCGCCTTTCAATATATAAATGCTTGATAATAAGCCACGGGCCTTCAATTACCATAGATGAGTCAATGGTTTTATGTAGCTGCGCCAGTAAATTACTATCAAAGCGTGCCAAAGGAAATACGACATTAGAGTATTCTATGGTATCGGCCATGCGGCCAACCCGATCATGGCTTTTTACCAGTTGATAGCGTTTAAGCACGGTATCACGGCCAAACGGTTTACTTTCGCCAAACTTATCTTTAATTACTTTAAATACATAGCCAAAAGAGGGCAGTGTAAATACCATCATCACCATACCTGGTGTGCCTGGCGCTATAATAAAGTTATCGTCTGAGTGAGACAAGTGATGTAAAAATTCACGGTAAAACTCAGTCTTACCTTGTTTATGAAACCCAATGGCATTATAAAGCTCAGCGAGTGTTTTATTAGGCATAAGTTGATTTAAGAAACGCACCATAGCTGAGGGCGCATGGGTTTCAACCATAAAATAAGCCCGTGCAAAGCCAAAAATAACCCGCATTTGCGATGATTTGGTTAATAGCGCATCGAGGTATAAGCCTTTATCTTCATGGTGCAGTACCGCAATAATAAAAGGCTGCACACCGCTTTGAGAGACCACACGGCCGACTATGTAAGCAGCTTTATTACGATAAAAAGGCGCGTGCAAAATATCAAAGCGCATTTGCCAAGGCTGGTGGTGTGTGTCGGGCGCTTGTTTGTAAAATGCCTTTACGAGCAAACGTATATCCCGCTCTAAATTTACAAACGGGGCTTTAAAATCAAAATGCTCAATAATGCGCTTTATTGTGGGCTTTAAACCATCAACCACTGGAAAGTAGCTGCGGTACTCTGCCTCAACAGGAATGGCTGGGGCATCTTTTAATGTGGCTTGTACAAATATAAAGTCGTTATGAAAATAGCGTCTGTGGTACAAACGGCAAAATACTGAGTTATAAAATGTTTCGGCAAGTTCAGCTTGAGGATGAAAGCATAAAAAGCGTTGGTACAGTATTTTTACCTCAAGCCAAAGCTGCTCATTTAATTGCTCAGTTAACTGTGCTTGTTTTAATGCTTTAGTGGTTTCGTTTACTCTGTCATCGTAGTAACTAATACGCAGTTTACTAATTTCATTAATTTGCTGCCAATCGCGCTTTGCAAAGGCAAGCGGGGCTTGGGCGGTGGTTTTTTGAAACAGCTGATAATGCTTTTTAAAACCCGTTAAAATTAATTCAGCTATGTGGCGTGGCTGCATAAACACTCCTTAAAAAAGTGTATATAACGATTTTAGTACAGCATTTATAAATGTTAGTGGTGCTGTAGTGTTATACACGTTAGAGTTTTAACTCTATAGTTGTTAAGGTTATGTTATTTTAAGTTTAAAACCAAGATAAATATTCTCAGTTTTTATACTTTTAGCTTAAAGCATAATTGAGTGTGATGGCAAAAGCCATGCTATTGGTAGGAGGCTATTTTTTTCTCTAATTTTTTAATACGCTTTTCAATTTCGGTGGTTTGCTTTTTATGATCTTTATTTATTATTTTTAATTGCTTGGTAATATCTTTGCTAATTAACTTTTTGTCCTCGTCATCTAAAATACGGTTGAGGCGCTGTTGTTGGTTGTATTCTGCGCGGTCTTTTTTACGTTTTATAATCGCTAATTTATTAGTATTACTTCTCAGCTCAGCTTGCAGGTCAAGCACAATCCGTTCGCGCTCTAATGCATTTAGCTCTTTTGTGTAATCTTGCGCCGGTGCAGTATTAATTCCCGATACAGTATTAATTGTGTAGGCGGTAGCGTTATCGTTACAAGGGAATTGCGAAAAGATAGTGCCGTTTTTTGTCACGCATTTATAGTAAGTTGTGGCATTTTGCGCTTGAAGAGAAAGTGGGCATACCATTACTGCGCATAAAAAAAGTGTGTGTTTTTGCATTAATTTCATCCCTGAGCGTTTACTATTATTTAGTAAATATAACCTAGCTTGGTGTTATAGCAAGCTAGGTTAAGGGATAGGGCTATTGTGTGTAGGTTTTTAGCTTTTTAATACTTTGTACTAAAAACGGGATATCGAGGCTTTGCTCAATAGAAAAACCTTCAGCGGCAGATATATTTTTATAGTTACCGTCTGAATCTATTAGCGTAATTCTATCTTTTTTGTAAGCAATAACTACGCCTTGTGAGTAATTAACGCCAGTGTCCGTTTTTTTCTTATACAGGTTTTCACCTAGCATGGTTTGTTTAACCACAGACTTACAGTTTAAGTATTGGCCTACACTGGTTGCAATAATATCACTGGGTTGAATAAGTCCATCTACCTTGGCTATTCGCTTATCTGAACTGTATAACACCGATGATGTAACTACTTCCGAGCTATTATTAGCTAAGCTAAACGCAAAAATATGGGTGTCGTCACTGCGAGGAGACGGATTTTCTTCACCTTTAATGATTTTAATTGCACTGTTTGAATGCGCTTGATCGTTTATAAAGCTTAGCTTTTCAATTCCAGCAAGCTCTATGCTTCTGCGCTGACTTTGCCACGCGGGCAAGGTTTGCTCTGATAAAATAGCCATTTTATAAAAAGAAGGTAAGCCATACACTAAACTAAACAAGCTATCGCCATGGTGTGTTGGCTGTAAAAACTGATCAGTTTTATGTAGGTTTTTATGCTTGGCAACAAAGCGTTTTAACTGCTCGTTGGTATCAAATACAAAAATATCGACTTGCTGCGCAGTGTAATCTTCACATTTTTGCATTGGCGCAGGTATTTGGTAATTAATATTTTGGTTATTAATTCTTACATTGTGAGCTTGTTTATAGCTTTCAATGTCGAGCAAATCATTTTTTGCTAATAAACTTTTAGCGGTCGTAGGGTACGACAGCGGTAAAACGTTATCTTGCTTCGTTATATCAAACTTTAAATTTGCATCTGCCCAAATGTGAATACTGTGGCTAAGTGCAAAACATAATACTAAAAACGAGCTGGCAAAACGGGCAAACTTAAGTTGTTTTAAACGCGCTAAGTGTTGCCAAGTATAGTTACTTACAACTAACTGGAAGCCTAAAATGAGTAAAACAATCCCCCCAGCTAGCAATGTAGTAAGGGCAGGCGAGCTAGTTAGACGATGCCACAGTAAGGAAATGATTTCCGGTAGCGCAGAAGAGCTTAAATGATAGCCCAAATTAACGTATACATACGCATCAAGCGTTAAAATAGACGCCCCAAGCGTAGCAATAACGGCAGCCATACCTCGAATATGTCGAGGGTAGGGAAACACTAAGCTTAAAGGAAATACCGTCAGCACAAATGCTAAAAAAGCGATAAAGCTCGTATGGCTTAACCACGTCACTAACATATAGGTAATACCCATAAAGCTAGTTGGCGGTGAATCTGCAAATAAAAAGCTTAGGCTAATAAAAAGCGCTAAACCAATATTTGCAAAAGTGAACCAGTGGCCCCAACTTAATAACTGACTCGCTTTTGACGAAAACTGATTGTGCTGCGATAAATTCATATAATTTATTTAACCGACTGAGCAAGTGCTTTTGCAAAGTTCTCAGTTACGGCTTGTCTTTTCCCTGCAGGTACATGCTCTTTTAGGATATGCGTGATAGAATTTCCTAAACACATAAGGCTTAAATCAACCGGCGCATTGTGTTGCGTTAGCACATCAATGAGCTGATCGACGATTTGTTCTACTTCTTCATTAGAGTATTTTGATAAGATTGGCATCAGTTGGTTCAATAAAAGAGTTATATTCTCGTATTTTAACACCAGAGGCGTGAAAAACAAAGATGACAACAGACGTTAAAAAATTAGTCGTTCATTATGTAGACAAAAAAGACGACGATACGCAAATTCACCTACGAAACGATGAAATGGTGATAAACGATAAAGTCGCTGTTTTTATCGAACAACTTCATCATGCATACAACTCAAAGCCAGGTAAAGGTTACTGTGCATTTAGTGGCGATAAAAACAGTGTTGTAGCCTCAGCAATGCAAAGCTATCGTAATGACGAGTTAGGCTTTTGGCACATGACCGAGCAGGCATCTACTGTTTTAAAAGAAGAGTTAGATAAATATGCCTTTAGCGAAACAGGCTACTTAGTATTTTGTCATTATCAGTATGTGGCTACTGATTACATGCTAATAGCTATGATCAATATTAAAGAGCACTACAGCATGACCTCTGAGCTTGATTTAGCAGCGTCGCGCCACTTAGACATATCGCGCATGCAACTAGCTGCACGTATCGATTTAACCGCGTGGGATACTCAAGCTGAGGACAATCGCTATATCTCTTTTATTAAAGGGCGAGCAGGTCGAAAAGTAGCAGACTTTTTCTTAGATTTTTTAGGTTGTGAAGAGGGCATAGACCCTAAACAACAAAGCCAAGTGATGCTTAATGCCGTTGAAGATTATTTATCGGAGCAATCATTCGATAAATCAGAAAAAGACGAATTACGTAAGCAAGTATTTGATTACTGTAACGATTGTGTGACCACGGGTGAAGATGCAAGCGTTACTGAGCTTTCGGCTACCCTAACCAAAGGTGACGACAGTCCGTTTGATAACTTTTGCAAAGAACAAAGTTACGATTTAGAAGACTCTTTTCCGGTCGATAAAAAAACGGTGACCAGTATGGTTAAGTTTTCGGGTTTAGGGGGCGGTGTTAGTGTTAGTTTTGAGCGTAAACATTTAGGTGAGCGCGTAACTTACAATGAAGCGACCGATACACTGGTCATTAAAGGCATTCCACCAAACTTAAAAGATCAGTTACAGCGCTTTATGGAAAATGAAAGTGAGTAAACTCATTTGATCTAGTTAAAAGCCGATTTAAGAGCGCGATATTTATATCGCGCTTTTTTATTACCTTTAATTTAGTTTTATTAATGCTCTAAAGCGCAGCACCTCTAAATCTCTTCGAGGATAAATCCTTTATTACAGGCTTTGCCCGTCACGCCAACAAGTTGTGCGTCCAGAAGTAAAATAGCCACGATGCTAAATTTAGGCTGTAGATACCATCTCTCATTTT
>NZ_PNDP01000080.1:0-536 GCF_005886415.1 Pseudoalteromonas sp. S327
TGCCACTTCGCGTGCACGAGATAAATCGCGTACAGCTTCATCTTCAGGCTCGGGAACATAGATAGGTGTTAAATCTTCAGACTTAAGTAATTTAGCAAGCTTAAGAGCATCACGTTTATCGGTTTTAATCTTCTCACCAGGTTTTTTAGGAATAAGAGAGGGCGCCACCACGTAACAGCAATGGCCGAGGCTGGTAATTAACCTGTAAATCCAATAACCACATGGGCCTGCTTCATAAACAAAATGAAGTGTTGCGCCAGAGTATTTCGATTCGAACTGACGAACAAGCTTTTGAACGGCCACTTTGGAAGACGAAACTCGGCCAAGATGAACAGGTTGCGCACCTCTATGTTCTTCAATATAGGCGACTTCATTGAATTCTTTATGTGTATCAAGACCGATAAAAAGTATGCTATGTTTATTCATGTTAGCCTCTGCTGTTTAGTTAATTGACAAACTAATTATGGCTCTGGCTTTGAATTAAGCTAACCCACGAAAAGCGGAGGCTAACACCGTGTGGGAGTCATTATGTCTAT
>NZ_PNDP01000081.1:0-7937 GCF_005886415.1 Pseudoalteromonas sp. S327
GGAACAACCTACGTCTGCGCTGCCAGCCTCAGATGAGCCACAAAACGATGAAGCACACTCTCCTGCTGATGACAAAAAAGCGGCCGTAGCTGCTGCTATTGCCCGCGCTAAAGCTAAAAAAGCCGCTAAAGAAGCTGAGCAACCAGCAGCAAGTGAACACAGCGCACCTGAACAAAGCAATGAGCCACAAACCAGCAGCGGTTCAGACTCTGAGCAAACGGCCTCTGAGCAAACTGCAGCAGAGAAGAAAAAAGCCGCCGTGGCCGCCGCAATAGCGCGCGCCAAAGCTAAAAAGTTACAAAAAGAAGGAAATGATCAGTCATGAAATTAACCATGGCCAGTTCGCCGCACAACCATAGCCATAAGTCGTTAACGCGATTAATGCTAACCGTAATTGCTGCGTGTATTCCTGGGCTAATAGCGCAAGTGGTATTTTTTGGGACTGGCGTACTTATTCAGTTAGTACTGGCACTTGTTGCTGTAAGCGTATTTGAAGCAGCCATTATGTTAATGCGTAAACGCCCTGTTTGGCCTGCATTGAGTGATGGTAGTGCTTGGCTTACTGGTGTGCTGTTAGCACTGAGTATTCCGCCGCTGGCGCCTTGGTGGGTCATTATTATTGGCTGTTTATTTGCCATTGTGATTGTAAAGCAACTTTATGGTGGGCTTGGCTTTAACTTATTTAACCCAGCAATGGCCGCATACGTACTACTTTTAGTCTCGTTTCCGGTGCAAATGACCGCTTGGTTACCCGTTACCGATTTACTTAATGCCCCAATTGGCTTTATTGACCAATTACGCCTTATATTTACTGATTTTACCGCTCTGGGCTTTAGTGTTGATCAAGTCCGTGCCGGCGTTGATGGCCTCACCATGGCCACCCCGCTTGATACAGTTAAAACCGATGTAGCTCATGGTCTAACTGTTAGCGAAAGCATGCAAAAACCGATTTTTTCTCAATGGGCTGGGCTTGGTTGGCTATGGGTTAACCTAAGCTTTTTAGCCGGTGGTTTATACCTTTTAAAAGCTAAAATTATAAACTGGCATATTCCAGTAAGCTTTATAGGCTCACTAGCGCTGTGCAGTGCCATTGGCTATATTGCCGCTCCGGGTACCGAGCCGGGTATGGTATTTCACTTATTAAGTGGCGCGACCATGATGGGCGCATTTTTTATCGCCACCGATCCTGTTTCGGCTGCAACTACCAATAAAGGGCGCTTAATTTATGGCGCGTTAATTGGCTTGTTGGTGTATTTAATTCGCACCTTTGGTGGCTTCCCTGATGCGGTAGCCTTTAGTGTATTATTAATTAATATTGCCGTACCGCTGATTGATTACTACACCCAACCACGCACTTATGGCCACGGAGCAGTAAAATGATTATTTCATCAATGGCTAAAAATGGCGCGATATTAACCGCCTTTGCACTGATAACAACAGGCTTAGTTGCCTCAATTGATGCCTTTACCGCCGATAAGATTGCCGAGCAAGAACGCTTGCAACTAACCTCACAATTACAAGAGGTATTAAACCCAAGCAGCTACGATAATCAGCTCAATACAAATTGCGTAATTATGAGCGATGAACAACTGGGTCCTTACCCCGAGCAAGTTATTTACCGCGCTTATAAAAATCAGCAACCTGTTGCACTTGTAATAAGACACATAACACCTAGTGGTTACAGTGGCGATATTAACTTATTAACCGCCGTACTTGCTGATGGCACCATTGCCGGCGTTCGTACTACTAAGCACGAAGAGACGCCCGGCTTAGGCGATAAAGTAGAAGTTAAAAAGTCGCTGTGGATCACTACATTTAACGATTTAACGGTTCAAAGTGAAGACGATGCCCGTTGGGCGGTAAAAAAGGATGGTGGCCAGTTTGACCAATTTACCGGCGCAACAATTACCCCTCGCGCCGTGGTAGGCTCGGTAAAAAATGCCGTATTATTTGCAAAAACTAACTTTGCCGCCATTTTTAAACAGCCTAATGCTTGCCAAGAGGTAACCCAATGAGTGAGTTAAAAACCTTATACAAAGAAGGCGTATGGGCTAATAACCCCGCGCTAGTGCAGCTACTCGGTTTATGCCCGCTTTTAGCTGTTACATCAACTGTAACCAACGCGCTCGGCCTAGGGTTAGCTACTTTATTAGTTTTAGTAGGCTCTAATATTACTGTTTCAGTTGTGCGTAATTGGGTGCCTAAAGACATTCGTATACCAGTATTTGTAATGATTATCGCAGGCTTTGTGACCATAGTTCAGCTACTTATGAATGCGTACACCTTTGGCTTGTATCAATCATTAGGCATATTTATTCCACTAATAGTAACTAACTGCGCCATTATTGGCCGTGCAGAGGCATATGCCTCTAAAAATCCTGTGCACCTGTCTGCATTCGACGGCCTGATGATGGGCTTAGGCTTTATGGCCGTATTGTTAGTACTCGGTGCAATGCGCGAACTGATAGGCCAAGGTACATTATTTGATGGGGCCGATTTGCTTCTAGGGCCATGGGCACAAAGCCTACGCTTGGAAATATTTAGTTTCGATAGCCAGTTTTTACTCGCTATTTTACCACCCGGCGCCTTTTTAGGGCTTGGGCTGCTAATAGCAGCAAAAAATGTTATTGACGCACAAATAAAATCAAAACAAGTAACGCCGCCAGAAGCCGAAAAAGGCCCACGCGCACGTGTTACTAGCTTAACTTAAGGGGAAAACGCATTAACGCTATTAGCTAATGCGTTTTAAGTTGCATGAATAAAGAAAAACGTCACCAAATACTCTCGCGCTTGCGCGAGCAAAACCCGCATCCAGAAACCGAGCTTGAATACTCAAGCCCATTTGAGCTACTAGTAGCCGTTACGCTCTCTGCACAAGCCACCGATGTAGGGGTAAATAAAGCCACCCGTAAATTATTTCCGGTTGCTAATACGCCACAAGCCATTTTAGATATTGGCCACGATGCGCTTCGCGATTATATAAAAACCATTGGCTTATTTAATTCAAAAGCCGCAAACGTGTACAAAATGTGCCAAATATTGGTTGATCAACATAACGGCATTGTTCCCGAGAACCGCGAAGCCCTCGAAGCCCTACCCGGTGTTGGCAGAAAAACCGCAAATGTAGTACTCAACACAGCCTTCGGCTGGCCGACCATTGCCGTAGACACGCATATTTTTCGTGTTTCAAACCGCACCAAATTTGCTATGGGCAAAGATGTAGTCGCCGTTGAGCAAAAACTTGAAAAGGTTGTTCCTAAAGAATTCAAAGTAGACGTTCACCACTGGTTAATACTACACGGACGCTATACCTGCGTTGCCCGTAAGCCTAAATGCGGCAGCTGTATTATTGAAGACTTGTGTGAGTTTAAAGAAAAAACGGACTAATAATTGAAAAGCTATAGCAATAAAGCACAATTATACAATTTGCTTTTAGCCATTACTTCAGCGTTTTTTATATGGCTCTCGAATGGCTTTATCACCTTTATTGCTTTTAACGAGTCTGTTGCGGGAGTGAAATTTGAAGAACTTTTGCTCATATTTTCACACGTCGATATTCTAAAAGTTTTGGCTTTTCCTGAGTTTTGGGAAGCTAATGCAAATCACTCTTTCATTGAGGCCCCTGGTTTATGGTTTGAGCCGATGACTATTTTATCTTCGTTAGGCTCATTACTTCTCATAGCTTTATTTTCTATGTATGTCAGTAAATTAAAATCTGAAACAATATCTTTATCATTACTCTTAATTGGATTTTTATACTTGGTTGTTTCATGGGGTGTTTTGCTAGATGTATCTGATGCTAAGATGATTGGGCCCTATTTAAGTATTGGCATTCAAGGTCTGTTATTACATTCGTTTATAAGTTGCCTAATTTGTGTTTTTACCTTTTCAAAAAATGTATATTTTAAAATTAGTACTATTTAGTCTTTCTTTATTTAGTAGCTTTGCATTTGCAAGCGAAATTGATTGGCAAAGCAAAGCGGCTGATCATATTAGGTTAAATATAATTCTGTTTATTAACCTTGGCCTTTTCATTCTCATTTTGTTTTTCTCAATTCGTCATATTAAAAAATTAAAACGACTTAATATAACAATCACTAATGAATCGTTAATCGACCCTTTGACAAAAGTGTTAAATAGAAAAGGCTTTCATGAACAAGTTTCTCGCTTAGATAAACAAAGTGGTTTTTTACTCATTGCAGATATAGATAACTTTAAACTCATTAATGATCGATTTGGACATAATGCTGGTGATAAAGTTCTTCAAAGGGTCGCTCATGCTTTAAAAGTTCAAACTAGAGAAAAAGATATTGTTGGACGATATGGCGGAGAAGAGTTTGTAGTTTTCTTTCCAAGCAATGATGTTGAAACCGTAAAAAAGATTTCACATAGGCTTGTATTAGCCATTGCTAGCCTTAATTTAAATGACATATCGCCTGAATTAACAGGAGTCACAATTAGTGCGGGTGTAGATAAAGGTGATACAAAACGCTCTAAGTTTGAAAGGTTATATGAAAACGCAGACCAACTATTATATAAAGCTAAGGCTGCTGGTAAAAATCAAGTTATCGTATTTGATAACTAACAGCTTAAGCCTTAGCTATTCCACTTCTGGTCGCACTGCAGTAATCCGGCATCTAATCGTTTAGCTGTCTGTTGATTCTATACTATTTATAAATTGCGCCATATTTACTAAACGCTCACCGACAATAAATGCAATGGTGCGTTTAACCCAAGGCGCTTTAATATTTGTGTAGTTTAGTTTAGCTAATACGCAGCTTGTAATTATTAAAAGTAGAAGCGATGACACGCTGTAAAACCAAACCATGTGTTGCTCTAGGTGAGCATACAAGTCAATTTCAAATAGCACATCAAAGCCAATAAAAACATAAGCCATATAAAAAGGTGCAGACATTAATAACAACTTAGTTAGTTGTAATTTATGTGAGCAAAGGCGGTAAACGTCTTTTTGAAGTTGGCTAATTGGCTTTGCATAATCAACGTTAGCAATGTGCACTATTTGGCCAATATTACCTGCAAGGCCAGCAATGGAAAATACACTCAGTATCAACGCGGATATTGAAGGCGCTGAAACACTAAAGTTATTTGCAATGTACTGCCCCAATAAAACAATAATAAAAAAGAAGGCTGCGCTTTCAATAATACGTGCCCACTTCATAGTATTAAGCTCTTTCATTTGTTTATTCACTTTTGTTTCGCTCAGCAGTGATTGGTTTATTGTAATGGCCGATTCGTTGACACTATTTTGCTGCTGCCAAGTGTTTTTAATGTTATCTAAATTCATTTTAAGCCCCCTGTTTTTCAAATTGATTTTTTAGTGTTTCTTTAATTCGGCCAATTCGCGTAGCGACGTTGGTTTTACTTATGCCTAAACTCGTCGCTATGCTTTGATGGGATTCGCCTTCTAAATACAGCAATACTATGGCTTTATTTAACTTATCGAGCTTTGCTATAAATTCATAAAGCTGCTTAACCTCTTCGCTTTTATCATTGTGCGCTGAGAGGTCGGCTATGTGCACAATGCACTGCTCACTTTCATTGGCTTTATCTTCTCGTTTACTGTCTTTGCGGTAATATGAAATCGCCACATTCAGTGCTATTCGGTACATCCACGTAGAAAACTTATAGTCTTTGTCGTAATTATCATAAGCAAGCCACATGGTGGTGAGTATTTCTTGCGCTAGGTCTTGCCTGTCGTGTTGGTTTTGACAGTACGAGTTAACTATTTTATAAATAATGCCTTTATGCTGCTCCATTGTTTGAGCAAACAGTGCTTTTTTATTGGTGTTCATTTACGCATAAATCCATCATCTAAATTAATCTCATCACGTAGTTGGCTCATCACAGTTTCATTGTGTTTAATTTCTAATGCATCTGTTTTTAAAAGTAATAAAGTGCGGCGCTTTGGCTAATGCAACATAGCCTGTACACATTTATATAAACATTTTAGCTGCACGATAGTACTCACATAACCTTCTTATCTAGTTATTCGCAGTATCGCTGAAATAATCACAACTATTTAAAAAATAATTATTTGAGGGAGTAATAAGCTAAGTAAAAGAGCAAAGCGAGGAGCTAGCTCTTTTTTCTGCTTTGCTATTAAAAGGGGACTCCTAGTTAAAAGATTTTTTTAATATAGCAATAGTTAATATTATTGTATCTCTGGTTATCAAATATGACTCAGGCTAAAGGTGGTAAAAAACATACAATCTGCTATTAATAGTGAATAATAATTTAAGGAGGTTTCTGCGTTAGCGCTGTAAGAAACCACATAACTTCAAGGATGTATTTTGCAAAGTAATCATTCAAAATTTCAGCCAAATAAGTGGTCATTATTAAATTTAGCTGTTGTGCTTATACTGGCGGGTGCATTTTATTATTTGGGTCAATTTTCTGTATTTCATTCGATTCTTTTAAGCCTAATTTGTTTTATTTCATTTTTAACCTTATTAATTTTAAAGCGTTGGAAAGCATATATTAACTATTTAAAAGCAATAGGAGATGAGATAGAGCGAGACAGATTTCACTTAGGTGAACACATAGTATCGATGGTTCCTTACATGAACTTACAAATAACAGTTCATGCACGTATGGATGAATCAGCTTTATTAATCAAAAAAGCAAATTGTTATATTTCGATTAATTTAAAAGATATTTGCTCATTTGAGCCAACTGAATATTTCGGACGGCCAATCGCGAAAGTAATTTTGGCCGATAATAAAAACTTAACTCCTGCACTCTATGTACCTTGGTCTGAAGAAATGGCGCTAACTCAAAGTAAAGCTCATGGGTAAACGCCTTTGTTTGCTTATCATGCCATAAAGGTATTAAGCGTTACACTCTAAGGCGATACTAAGATTTATAGCGGTTTAACTCTGATACTAAGTGCGTACTTTTAAATACCACCAAATTAGAGGCGCCAGTATCACTATTTCAATACCCACATTCAGCCACTGTTTTGCTACCGAGCCATCTAACATAATGCCAATAAGCCTTGCAATTAATAGTCCTACGAGTAACGATGACAGTGTTGCCGCTATGCTAGCTTGCCAAGGTACAAGCTGATGATGAAATTGCAGCAATAAGCCAAAACCAATAAATAACCCCCACCAAATTCTGCGCTCTACGGCCTTAAAAATATCATTAGGAACTGGCTTATTGCTTATCAGCTCAGGGTTGGCAGCTAACACTATGCCAAAAATAATTAATACCGCACCAACAACCCTAAAAATGACTATATTATCCATGATCAATCCCTCAGGCTGGTTGTTTGATCAACTGTTTGAACAATCGATTGCTCAACAAGCTCCTGAGGTAACTCCTTTGCTTGGCTCCACTGCTTTGGCGATTGCCCATACATACGTTTAAATTCTCGGCTAAATTGTGATGAGCTAACATAGCCTACCGACATGGCCGCCGAACTTACGTTCATACCCGCTGCAATTTTCATCGCGGCGGTATTTAAGCGCATAGATTTAACAAATTGAATCGGCGACATACTGGTCGCATCCTTAAATTTTCGATGCAAAACTGCCCTACTTACGCCAATTTTTGCTGCCATATCGTCTATGGTTATGGTCTCATCTAATCGAGATGCCAAATAATCAATTGAGCGTGCTATGTCGTTTCCTACGCCAAAGGCTTGGTGCACACTACTACCTGCCTGTCCGTTTAATATGGCGTAATATAATTCTCGCAGTCGCCCTTCGCCTAAAACCGCAATATCTACAGGGTTGCCTACGAGTTGCAGCAATCGTAGTAATGAATCGGTAAATGAGTCATCCCATGCTGCGAGTGTAAGCCCTTGCGTTTTGGGGCCTGATGCGTGTTTTTTTACACCTTGTGCAGCCATGGTAATAGATAATTCGGTCATCACTTTTGTATCTAGCGATACAATAGACATAATGACTCCCACA
>NZ_PNDP01000082.1:0-13072 GCF_005886415.1 Pseudoalteromonas sp. S327
AGTTATTGGGAGTGAGCAGGACGCGGAAGCTTTGCTCGGTTTTTACTTATTCTTACAGGGATGTAAGTCATTAGAATAACGCAGGAGCAGTTATCGAGCCCACTAGGTTACAAACCTTGCGCCGCGATTTAATGGCCCCTAGATTGAACAAATTTCAATCCGCAAAGATCAACACGCCCTTATACTTTTATAAAACTAAGGAGCCCCATGTTTTCACTATTTAAATCAGACCCGACAAAAAAACTACGCAAAGAGTACGATGCAAAGCTTGAGCAAGGCATGCAAGCTCAGCGTAAAGGCGACATTAAAAGCTACGCCATGTTAAGCGCAGAAGCCGAAAAAATCTGGAGTGAAATAGAAGCGCTTGAGGCTAAAAAAGCCAGATAATACCAATCGTGTTAAGTAATTAGACATTTATAGCGACGGATAAATAGAGTGATAACAAGGCATAAATTTCGACATGTAGTTTTTCTACATGAGAAATTTATAACGCAGTTAACGCTTTATTTAGCACGCGAGAAAGGCTAAATATTTAAGTCGATTGGTATAAATATCGTGTCTGTACTGTTTTAAAAGTAGAAAGACGCGTTTAGTAAATAATTCATCACCTCGTTTTATAGCCTCCACCAGCCAAAAACCACCTTTTATAATAGGCTTGCATAAACAAATGTACTTAAAGCGGTTACTTATATTTTCGATGCAGTTTTTATTGGCGGTTAAATGATTTAAAAAAGGGGTTTGGTTTTCATTTTAAATCTTTAGCGCTGTATTTGCTTACTGCGCAGGCGTTTTTCCTCCTAAGTCAGAAAATGAGGACTCTTTCCTCTTTTCTGCATATTATTAAAAGAACAGCCTAACTTAAAGTTTAATACTCGCAATGTGTTACAAGATTTGTTATTAATATTAAAAATAAATAAGAGGACATACATTGCTCATAAAAAGAGGAAAGCTTCGTCTTATAAATCCGTTAAGTTGCATCAGGGAAGTTCCGTGTATTTTTATGTAGATGAAAGTGGTCAAACAGGGTTAGAATTGTTTGATAATAACCAACCATTCTTATACTACGGTGTTTTAAGTTCTGAATTTAACCTTGATGAAGTCAGTTTGCCTCATGTAGAAAAGCTTAGAAATTATTTGGGAGTTGAAAGGCTTCATGCAGCAGAATTAGGCAATGGTAGACTTGTTAGTATCGTAGATGATTTAGTAGCGCTTAAAGAAAAATACAATTTATCCTTTGATTTCTATCGAGTAACTAAAAAAGACCATGCGGCATTGTGTTTTTTCGATCAGGTTTTTGATCAAGGTAATAACCCTGCTGTACCCTGGAATGCTTATTGGACACCATTGAGATATGTTTTGGTTTCAAAAGTAAGTTTCTTATTCGATGAGGCTTTATTAAAAAAATCTTGGAAAGCACGGATTGCAATTAATAAAGAATTTGCAGAAAAAGAACTGATTGAAGTCTGCCAAGAATTACTTAATAGAGTTCATCATCTGCCAGATAAGCGCTCAATAGAAATTATTACTGATGCGCTGGAGTGGGCAATTGAAAACCCGAGTAAAATTTATTATCACGCCACTTCAAAAGAAGATAAGCTTCTGATATCTCCAAACCTTATTGGGTTTCAATCTGTAATGCTTGGTATTGCTACCCGATTAGAAAATACAAAATCAGAAGCTACAAAAGTAGTTGTAGATCGCCAGTCAGAATTTAATAAAGCTCAAGAATGGATTTCAGATTTATATCGAAATACCAAAAACTTAGATGAACCCATGGAGTTTGGCCCAGGAATGCCAACAATGGATTTAAGGCATATGCCATCAGTGCCAATTGAATGCACTCCTGGAACCGATAGTTCGGGATTAGAAATAGTTGATATTTATATTTGGATATTCAAGCGCCAAATGGAAGGTAAACCCCTTGCCACTGAGCTTTTTCCTTTGATTCACGGGCAAGCAAATGGCATGTTTAATGAAGTTTCTATACAGGCCCTAATGGAGCGCTGGGAAAAGTGGTTTCAAGAATTACCAATACCGACATCTGAACAAATAGAAAAGGGTAGAGAGTTGTTGGAAATTGATAAAGAAAGAAGAAAAAAGCATGTAAAGTCTGCAACTTAACAAAGCGTTATACGTGGGCTAATCCGTCGCATTTTTTAACCTATTAACAAGAAGAAATATGGATATAAAAGCAGTAAGAAAAGAAATGTTAAGTGAGCTGACTGATCAAGTTGGTGTTTACGCTTTATGTGATTTAGACAAAAGTCCAATATATATTGGGCAATCTACCGATGGAATAAGAGCAAGGGTAAATCGCCATTTGACGAGTGCTAGAAGCGATGTTATTGCGAATAGGCAGCTTGATATTTGGGAAATCTACGAAGTTTGGGCATGGCCAGTAGGAGAAAAACTCCCTAAAGGAACACCCAAAGCGGAGAAAGATAGGCAAAAACATAAAATAACAAGCTTAGAAAACTATTTAATAAGTTATTACAATTCAATTAGTCCATTAGTAAACGGAAAGCTACCAGTATCTACTGAAATAACTCCAGAGGTACCCGTTAAACAAACTGTACCGATTATGCATGAAGAAGAGCGATTACAGCGATTGGAACCATCGCGCAGATTACCGCGACAAATGGAGCACTTAACTAATCTATTTAGCCACATTCTTGAGGTAAAAAATAACCCAGAACAAAGACGTATGCTTAGGGTTCATTTCAATAGGACAGACAAATATTACAAAGGCTTTATGGCAGACTCAGGAGAAGACGAAGTGTAGATTATGAGGCCTCTTGGATAGGTTTGAGCAAATGCTTTTCAATCCAAGAAACAGCTGGAACTACTAAGCCATCACCAAACACATGATATGCATCATTATATTTGCTAGGTAGCTTATAATTATCCGGGACACCCATTAGTCTAGCGGCCTCTCTGCGAGATAGCAGTCTAGCTTTTACTTCGCCATTATCAACCAGAACTAAGGTTTGTCTGCTAGAACCTCCAGTGGGGGTTCTTAAGCACCCTGCGGTGCCATCAAACCTCACTTCAGCTCTTTGAAGTTTTTCTCCATTCTTTTGTTTTCTTACCCTTTTGTACAATCCTCCGACAACCAGTCCATTTTCCCTTTTAGCTTGATTAAGTTTTTCTAGATTTGTTTCGCTCATCATTGAGATGAGCTTCTTTACTTCTCCAGTGCCTAGCTCCTTAACATCAGTTGGATTTTCTTCAACAATATCAACTAAGTTTTTATCTCTCTTAGGAGGAGTTGGCATAGACCACCAGACCCACTTTTTCTGCAGTTTTTCTGGTAATGCAGAATGGGCTTTAATCAAATTAGAAGGGTGCCACTCAGGGTTAGGTTCTTTACTAATTAGAGTTAAAAATCGTGTTTTAGGGGTTTTTGTCGCGATTACAAACAGTCTAGGTCGTGATTGAGGTACAAATGAAGCACCATCTACTACAACGCCCCCAGTGTAGTACCCCAGACTTGAAAGTGCCTCAATTATAGCTTCAAAGTCTTTACCACCATGCGAAGTAATAGCGCCGACAACATTTTCAAGAACAATGATATTTGGTTGCCGCTTTTCTACCTTAAGGTCCTTTATAATCGACATTAGTTTTTTAAAGGTTCCACTGCGCTCACCATTTAAGCCAGCTCCGTTACCTGCTAATGACAAGTCTTGGCATGGGAATGAGCCCCATATAAGGTCTGCTTTACCGGGTAGATTTGATGCATTCAGTTTATAAATGTCTTCTTTTAAAATCTCATCATCTCCAAAATTTTCTATATAGGTAGAAACTTTTTTAGCACAAATATCATTGGCAAACTGGCATTTCCATTCACCACCTAATCCGAGGCGCGCCATTCCTCCTCCTGAAAAAAACTCAAAAAATTTAGGCATCGCTATTGCCCTTAATTTTGTATTCGGCAGTAAGTTCACATACACAATTGTGCACTCTTTCCTGATCATCAGTGCCAACAGGATAAGATGGGCATTTGCGACCAGAGACTACGCCATCATATGAAATTTGAACTTTGGATACAGGCTTAAATTCACCATCTCCCCAGTCCTCTAGACCTACAGAAACTTTATATGAAGTGCCCTTGGGATGCGGGGGGCTCGCCTCTATATCTTTCGATTTTTGGGGGTAGAATGTTCTGGGCACAGAGGTATAGACCTGAGTAGTAAGTGATTGTTGTATTTTACTATAGAGTCCTATAGGAATCTATAGTAAACTTTAGACTAAAAACTTATAACATGGGGCCGCAAGCGACCTCCGGTAGTTATCACTTTGGTTGCAAAAATCCGCAAATAAAGTGCCAAGTACCTCCCGCGGCTGAGCGCGGCGTTATGTGTATGAATGAGGTTATGCGAGCAGAAATTTAATGAGTGTGAATTTGAGAATAAATTATTAAGTCAGTGCTGTGAAGAGCAGAAATTAGCAGTTGTTATTTATTATCAAACACAATCCAACGCTCTTAAATGGATGAATACAAATATGTCTGCACTAGGAAATCATATACCTTTAAAAAGCATCATATCTCAACCTAATAAGTTGAAATAAGTTTTAATGTCAATGGCTTATTAGTTTTTTGTATTATCCATACAACTTGCTTACATAGACATTGCCCTTCCCCAATTTACTATACCTCTGGAGTATTTCCCTCATACACATTTGCAGGATTTATTTGCATTAGCAATGCTGGGTTGTCTATCGGTTTAAACCCGTATTGCGCATACAGGCCATGCGCATCAGAAGTGGCTAATAAAAAGCGCCTGAGCCCTTGCAGCTCAGTGTGCTCTACTATCGTTTTAACCAGTAACTTGCTCAGACCATTACCTTGCAAATCTGGGGTAATAAATACATCAGCCAAATAGGCAAAAGTGGCGTTGTCGGTTACTACGCGGGCAAAACCAACTTGCTCGTTATCAGCGCTGTAAACACCAAAACACATTGAGTTATCAATCGCTTTTTGCATCACGCTTTTAGGTATTCCTTTAGCCCAATAACTATTAGCAATAAAGTTATAAATAACGTTAAAGTTAAGCTTGCTTTTATCTGTGCTTATCGTGAAATTGTGGGTATTTACAGTCATAGTTTATTGTCTTTTAATCATAAAATTTGAATCAATAATCTTTAACATTTTTTAACTGTTTATCGTGTACTTTTGAAAGCAGCAATATCGAGCAAATAGCCCCAAGTAAGGCAATTCCCATATCAGATTGAGTATCCCATACGTACCCTTGCGTACCTAAAAATGCTTCTGCGTTTTCACCGCTTAACACTGCAACCCACCACTCTATTAGTTCGTAAAAAGCACTAAACGCTAAACATATCGATACAACAAACACATTTAGCCAGCCTTTACCATTGATTACGTTTTTACGTAGTAATATTTCACGCGCTAATAATGCAGGCACAAACCCTTGAAAAAAGTGCCCTATTTTGTCGTAGTTGTTACGCTCACTGCCAAATAAACTATCAAACCAAGGGACTTCGGCGTAGGTGTAATGCCCGCCAACCATTAGCACAATACAATGCGCTAATATAAAGCCATATAAAATGGGGGTGAGTTTAAAATGCTTATAGCTGCTTGCCATAAGCACTAAACCAATTATTGCGGGAATAACTTCAAGCAGCCAAGTAAACTGATCTTTTGGGTTAATTCCGGACCAAGTTAATACAATAAAAAACAGGCCAAGCCATAAATACTTCATTTAGAATCCTTGTCTAAATTGATTGAATTTACAGCATTTTATATCTCTAAATCGCCCGATGCTACCGATAGTTTGTTTTAGCGGTTAATCGATTAAATACGCGAGGAAAAAACCGTTTAATGGTCGGTGCCCAGCTACTTAGGCCTTTGCCAACAATCACTTCGTCTTTTTTATTATGAATTGCGAGGATCATTTTTTTAGCAGCTAGGCTTACATCCATGCCATTTTCTATTGAGTGCTCTGGCTTGTTTTGTGCTATGCCTTGCTCGTTTAACGAATTATGTGCAATGGCGGTTTTAATAGAGCCGGGGCAAATAGTTAAGCAATGAATATTATGCTCTGCAAGCTCTGCACGCAGGCAATCCATAAAACCCACTACTGCATATTTAGAGCCTGAATAGCCCGTTCTAAATTTAGAGCCTACTTTACCCGCAACGCTACTAATTGAGACTATTGTACCGCTTTGCCTAGCAACCATAGTAGGCGCTACCGCTTTGGTAAGTGCAATGAGGCCAAAATAGTTAACTTCCATTAATTGGCGGTAAACATTAAATTCGTTTTCTAAAAATAAGCTGCGCTGCGATACCCCACCGTTATTAATTAAAATATCGATAGCAGGTAATGTACACATTAAATCAGTAACCTGAGCTAAAACAGCTTCAGGCGCTGACAAATCAAGAGGCACAATTACGTGGCCATCCCCATGTAAGCTTTGTTTTAGTTCGTTAAGTTTATCAACACTTCTGGCTGATAAAATAACCTTGGCACCCAGTGCTGCAAACTGTATTGCGAGCTCTTTTCCAATACCTGATGATGCGCCGGTGATCCATACGGTTTTATTGTTGTATTGCATGGGTTATTTGCCTTTATTATTTTATCCGCTGCTAATAGCAATCGTGTTAAGTTTTATACGTTTATAGCGACATATATATGATTTATAACGCGGTTAACGCTTTATTTAGCACGCTAGAATAACTCAATATTTAAGCCGCTTAGCGTTATGCTTTGGTAGGGCCTGCTATGGCGTTAACTTCATGCTCTAGCGATTTATAAAGCCCCATTAAAAATAAAAACTCAACGGTTACATACAACGGGCCAATAATTAAGCCAATTAAATCATCTACAAACGCAGGCTTTTTACCCTCATAGTAATGGCCAATAAACTGCAGCACCCAGCCAAATACAAACACGCCCACACCAATACTTAACCAAGGCCAAAAAGCCATAGCAGCGATTGGCTGCGCTGCTAAAAGCAATATGGTAAACAGTACACCCATTATTAAACCAAGCGACACGCTCAGCATTAAGTAATACACCACGCTTGCAAAAACAAAAAGCTGCGCGCCATCAATAAGCAGGCTGCCAATGGGTATTTGAATACGCGCTAACAAGCACAGCACCGCAAATACAATAAGCGGAATACCAAAAAAATGAGTTAAAACATTGCGTTTAGAGCGATGGTACAAACCGTATGTACCAAGCTGTTGCTGTAGAGTTTTCATGTGTGTGCCTTTTATTGTGTTTTTTTACACTATATCAGGCTTTTAAAATATCACTCTGTCGGGGAGCCGACATTTACTGATTACAAAGTAGCTCTAAAGCAGATTGGTTTAAAATGGTCACTTTGTTATAACCGACCTCAATGAGTTGCTGCTTTGCTAATTTTTTTAGAATTTGATTGGCGGTTTGCCGTGTAAGGTAAGTCATATCAGCCAATTGTTGCTGAGACAAAGTAAACGTATGGCCATTACTATGCGCTAAATGCGCGCACAATATAAGTAAGCGTTTTGCAACGCGCTGCTCGGCACTTAATAGTGCGTGATCTTCCATGCTAGTAAACATAACTCGCAATTTTTGGGCAAGGAGTAACCCAAAGTCTTGCCAATAATGCGGGTATTGTTTTAACAGTTGCTCAAGTGCGCGTTGCCCAATAAAACACAGTGTTACATCGGTTTGCGCATAAACATCGTGCGTGCGCATTCCGCGGTCAAATAAAGTGACTTCGCCAAACCACAGCGAGGCGTCAACAAAGCTTAAAACAGCTTCTTTACCATTATTACTTACCCCACTAATACGCACCACACCACTTAATACAGCATAAATACCGTCGTGTTTATCACCTCGTAAAAAAAGAGATTGGTGCGCGCTAAGGCTTAAAGTTTTTGCGTGGCTTAGTAAAAACTGTTTTAAGTGTGCATCACGCTTAGAAAACCACTGCCCTTGTTCAATAATGTTACAATGTGCTTTACTTAATCCATTCATTGCATTGTGTTTATATGTGGTTGAAGCTCTATTGCCAACGACTTCGGCAAGTCTAAATTACTGGCAATAACAAAGTCGTTATACGCCTCATTACCAGAGAAAAACTCCGCAATAAGCGTTTTATTTTTATATACGTTCACTGAAACACCACTGCCCATACCACCAGCATTAATAATGTAGTAATAGTAATTGCCTTTGTTAAAAAACAAAATACTTTCGCCTACTTTCCCTATTTGACGATAGTAGCTACCAAATGGCTGCGCCGCAGTGGCCGTATACTCTAGGCCAATTTTTTGCTCAGTGCCATAACGATAAGTAATAGCTGAGTTATCATTGGCCACACACACAGACAAAATATTATCAGTGGGCTTTAGTGTATAAGTCACTTTTGCGGTTGGGTTGCGTATAACCTTTTGCATTTTTGCATTTATATATGCTGTTTCACCACGTTTACAGTGACTTGGTACAATTCCCTCTATTAGGCCTTCTACAACAAGGTGCTTTTGCTTAATAGCAGTAGCCGGTAAATTAGCGTTTTCGTTTTTAGCCACTGACGGCGTTTTACTGCTACTAAATAAACTCACTTCCTCATCGCAACCATTTAAAAAGAGTACGGGAATACAATAGCAAAAAGAGATCAATTTGAAACTCATACTAATTCCATCTAATACAACTTAACCTTAAAATAGCGGCAAAATTAAGCACTAGCAACCATTTAAAATGGTAAGTTTTATAATTCTTTTTTTTAACCATGTTATGCAAATATTGCTTTACTATTTAGTGACTTATTTAATATTTATTTACACATTAATTGGTTTATTTACGAACAATTCATAAACCAATTATTACCCGTATGTCTATTTTCAATATAGGGACAATAAACCCTCTTTTTATAATATTTAAACACAATAATTGCGAATAAGCATTGGCTAGCGAAAAGCAATGTTGGCTTTTATTAATACAAATTCGCTTGGTTAGGTAATTTATTTTAGGTAGGAGGCGCGTTGAATTTTAGGCAAAAATTTCATTGTTGAGCTTTCTTAAGCAGAACACTTTAACGTAGCAAGGTTTGCTTTGGGCTCTTTAGTATTAGCTAGAAAAGTTAGCGCATGCCTTTTAAAGGCATGCGCGGTAAATAATAAAGCGTTGTGACGCCTGAGCTAAGGCTAACCTAATCAGATGAAGAATCGTTTTCTTCACGTTTATATATGTAGGTTTGCTGCGTTTTAAAGCCAAAGCCTAATGTATCACTGTCATTTACAAGTTTAACTTTACCATCAACAACAGTTAACCCTGGGCCGTTAATTTCAGGCGGTTTGATAGGGTTTACTGCGCCTTCACCAGTAAGGCTCGGGCCGATTAAATAAAACTGGCTTACTTGGCTAACAGGTATTGTTTCTTCGTACTCGTAACCACCACCTGGGGTACCGTCATCTGGGTCACCATCATCCGGTGTTGGCACATCACATAATCCATTATTATTAGCATCTATACATGAGTCGCCTTCACCAAAATACAACTGAGCGGTGTCGGGTACATCGTAGCTGGTAGTAAATTTAAGTTGGTCGTACACTTTTGTGCCATAGTGCAAATGAAAAGCGTACATTGCACCACCGCCCCCTGTTAAAGAGCACTGATTTTTATCAGACTCTAGTGCAGGTGTAAACGATGTATAATAAGCTACGCCTCCTACTACGGTGGCTGCAGCCAATGATTTTTCACCATTACTTAGCTCATATCGCCACCCTTTAAAGCCTGCTAAATCAGCTTCAAGTTCTACAAACTCATCTACATTATCTAGTGCATTGCCAAATGGGTCGTCATTCATAAGCATTAATTCACTTGGCACTATGGGCTCTGGCGTATTTTGTGACTCGAAGGTTTTAGTTACGGTTTGTTCATCGCGAATCATGTAAAGGTGATCTTGCTCATTGGTTGCAAGCGGATTTGAGCGATTACCACTGCCTATTACGATTGCATCGTAAGGCGTATCTAATCGTGTGGTTATTTCTTCACCGCCATAGCTCGTTTTGCTCACTTTACTAAACATAGTACGTGCCACTAGTGGCTTGTAAAAAAAGCGTCGGTCTTGCGTTGCTAATGAACTGCCAAGCTCTGCTAATTTGTAATGAGAAAAACTATTTTTGTCTGAGCCTGGCATATCCACACGCCAAATATTACCCCCAGTATCGGTGGCATATAAACGGTCAATGTAACCATCATAATCTGAGTCAAGCGTTGCTATATCAGCAGCTATACTGTGCTTACCTTGGAAATTGTTATCCTCGGGCGTTAACGCCCATACTCTTTCGCCAGTTTTAGCCTTAACAATGTAAATTCCCGTGCCTGATTTATCCTCGCTACGAATCGCGTTGTCTTTGTTTGTATCGTATCCGCCACCAAATACCAGTAAAGGCTCATCTCCAAACGCTTTAATATAGGCTATTTGTGGTTTTGACCAGGTTTGAGCTAGGTATTCAAACCCATCTGAGCCGCCTACAATAGGCTTACTCCAAAGCTGTTTTGGTTTATCTGGTGAGCTAATATCAAGTGCATAATAGTTTTTACCCCCGCGGCGCATGCCAGCAAATGCCCATACTTCATCACCTTTAGTGGCATCTATTACTCCGTCATTTAAGCCGTCACTGTTTAAACTTTTATTGTTAAAAAACACACTAATAGGCCCATCCATACCATATACTTTAGTATTGGCTTGATTGGTACGAAGTGCAGGTATGTTTTTTAACAGCTCAGCAGGCATAAACGCCCACTCCTCTTCAATGCTGTTACCTTTATCGTTAAACATGTGCAAAAAGCCAGCATTAGTGCCCACTAAAATACGTATGTTGCCATCACCATAATCAATAGATACCGGTTTAGAATGCAAAGGATCACCAAAAATATTGGCACGCTGATCTACTGATGAGCTATCGCTATCTTCGTTATCTACATCCATGCCTCTTGCCCAATTAATATCATTGCGCGAGATAGCAATATTAGTACCCGGTATGATGCCACCTATGGCGTCTGACACTATATTTAAAATTTCTTTAACTCTATCAAAGGTAAAATCAACAATACTACCGTGCGAATCTATATACAGTTTGCGGCTTTGTGAGTCTAAGCTTGAAAGTAAGTAGTTTACGCCGCCTTGTGCGACTAAATTACCATCGGCCGGTTTATTTGAAGGTAGCCAAAACGTGCGAGCGTCTTCTTTAATTAGGCCGTCATCACCTATTGCCTCACGGCCTGTGGAGTCAACTATGTTAGAGCCCGACATAACTAATTTTTTTAAATTGCCGCCCCAACGAGCCCCGGTCTCTGGGTAAAACATAGCAAAATAGATTGCTTCTCGGCTGCGGGTTTGGTCAACGTTATTACTGGCAACCGTAGGCGATGAAAAGCTATCGTTTACTTCGCGTATTCTAGAAATAGTATTATTTAATGCTTCAGAGAGCTCTGCTGAGGTATCTGCGTGAAGGTACTCGCCACCACCTAGTTCAGCAGTTTTTTCAAGAAGCGTTTTACCTTTGCTACTCATGCCACTACCAAAACCAATAGTAAATACGCGGCCTGTGTCTGCTACTTCCGGTGTGTCTTCGTAAAGATCTATTTCAACGTCTTGTGTACCATGAATTATTTGCGCTAATACCGCTAAATAACTGTTACTTGTTTTACTTGGGTTATAACCAAATTTTTGC
Source organism: Pseudoalteromonas sp. S327 (assembly GCF_005886415.1). Lineage (NCBI taxonomy): Bacteria > Pseudomonadati > Pseudomonadota > Gammaproteobacteria > Alteromonadales > Pseudoalteromonadaceae > Pseudoalteromonas > Pseudoalteromonas sp. S327. Next base: position 11,687 of record NZ_PNDP01000082.1, read on the forward strand.
TTGTATAAATCTTTAATATCGTCATTACGGTTATTATCCTGAGTAGGGTCGCCGTCGGTCATTAATATTAAATTTATAGAATTATCACAGCGCTCTTGCGAACCATATGCCTGTCTAAACGGCGATATATAATCAGGGGGCGTTAAAGGGTTGTCGTTGGTCTCTACACTAAAGTCACGTTGATTGGTATTTTGTCCATACCAAACAGTTTGGCCTGTCATATAAAGGTAGGCTTCCCATAAGGTTTCTGTAACGGGGGTGTTTCCGCTAGCAGGTAGCTTTTCAATTTGGCCTAAAATAGTGTCATGTGATGAGCCTAAACCAGCCATAATATAACCACCGTTGTTACCATTAAAACGCATTAAACCAAAGTCAATGGCGCTATTATCATTAACCAGTTGGGTCATGGCATCTTTAGCTGCATCTATTTTTTTAGGTCCGTTGTAAGGAAGCTTACTTCCCATACTTCCGGAGGTATCAAAAATAATCACAACACGGGGGTTTTCATCGGTTTCTACGTTATGGTTTACGTATAGCTCTATATCTTCGGCGGTTACAGAGAGGCTAACAGTTGCTGCAAAAAAAGATGCAACAATGCGATTGAAGGTAAGTTTCATTTTAAATCCTTTTATCTGCGCTAAAATCACGCAGTTCCATTAAAAGTGCAGTTACTTATTTATTTTTAGTTTTAATTAGAAAAATGCACAAAACAACTAAATGCCATTAAACATAAACTTATTTACAAAGATTAATATTAACTGAATTTGCTATATTTTAAGTACTTTAATGAAAATAGGCGCAAATATAAAGAAATTTAATACCCTTAGAGCATTTTATATACGCATCGTCATTAGTAAAATATCCCGCTTTTAAAAACAATTAACCCTGCAATTCTCGGTTAACCTTATTTGCAATGGTGTTATTACCATATTTTAAGTTTAAAACCCCCTATTAAAATAGGTATTTAAGTGAGAACACACATTAAAACCGCTTAAAAATTAACAACTCACATTGGTTAATTTCAAAAATTAAAACTAAAAAGCCCCCGCGAGTTTATAAACTCGCGGGGGCTTTTTAAGTGCTAAGTAATAAATTTATAACGATAAATCTTCTTTAGCACGCGTTAAATTATGAGATACCAGTGAGTTTTTAGAAATTTGATACGCTTCGTATAAATCTGAAAGGCCTGCGGTGTCTTTTTTAGCCATCATGCGGGCTACACCACGGTTACTTAATGCAAACGATGTAAGTTCGCGTACTTTTAAACGTGGGCCACGGCTTTCTTTTAATAAGGTAATTGCTTGTGTACAAATGGCTTCAGCTTCTGTGTAGTTTTTAGATTCTACATTAAGTGCACAGCTATTAAATGGCTGTTCAAACTCTGGT
>NZ_PNDP01000083.1:0-8500 GCF_005886415.1 Pseudoalteromonas sp. S327
ACCGTGTGAGTCTAGTGACTCCTGCACCACTTTTCTTTTAAATTCCTCTGCATGTTTACGAAACGCTTTTACTTTCATGAGAACTGACTCCTAAATAGGTGTCTACTTTTATGGAGTCAGATCAATAATTTACACGTAAACCGTAGTAGATTTGAATTAAAAACTCATAGCTTAATTTTTAGTTTAGTTCATAGCTTTACGTGTTATCAGAATTCAAATTGTCCTTTAAAGTAGTTTATATGGCTTGAGGCTAAGTCATAGCGCCGCAGATGTAAAAAGCTTATCTTTATAGTGAAGTGTTAGAGAGGAACGCTGTTGATGTCACAAGCTTTTTCAGAGCTTCTGATACTGTTTCACTTTGCTAAAAGATTTATCGCTATTAGAAAGCGACGTTACTTTCCCGTTAGTGTTGTTTTAAAGCTGTGGTGATGGGTTTTGTTTCTCATAAAAGTTTATTTATAATATCACGCTTACTTATAGGGATATTTTATGATTGAAGTGATTGGCTTAAATAAGCAGTTTGTTACCAACGTGGTTTATCGTGATTACAATAAAGTGTTTAGCAGCCAAAAAATATGCATCGAAGCACCTAATGGCCAAGGGAAAACAACTCTATTGATGATGTTAGCGGGGCTTGAAACTTACGAAAGTGGTGAGCTTTTGTTTTCTGGAAACACATTAACCGAACCACATAGGCAAGTTGCTATAGCCTCTGACAGTATTGCTTTACCCGACTTTTTAACAGCAAAGCAAATAATTAACTTATCCTCAAATACATTTGGCTGTTGTTGGCCAACAGCTATAGTCGATGGGTTTAATTTTAATGAATTTCTAAATACGCGCTTTGACGCTCTATCATCAGGAAACCAAAAGAAGTGTCAGTTAATTTTAGCGCTTATGCGCGATGCACCGTATTTACTGTTAGATGAACCCAGTGCAGCGCTTGATCAAGCGAGTATTGAGTATTTATTAATTTTACTTGATGAATATTTAGTAAATAAGCCACAAGGTCAAATAATTATTACCTGTCACGAGCCCGAGCCTTTTTTACTGCATGGCTTTGAGTGTATGCCTTTATGATTGCAAATTTAAAACAATCTATTGGCCAATACCGCTCTTTTATGGATTATCGTTTTCTGGCATACAAGACTGAACTTACACAATTATTATTACAACTGAAAAGCTTTGGGTTGTTATTTTTAGTGGTGTTAGGCTCGTCAGTGTTGGGATTGATATTGCTATTTTTTTTAGGGCTTGGAAAAATTATTGATAGTAGTGATGCACCTCAATATGGTGCGCAAATGGCTTGGCTGTATTTGCTGCTACAAAGTGTAATGTTAAGCGCAATGAAGTCTGCAATAAAAAACTCAGCCCAACGAGCGTTTCAACAGACATTGGTAAAGCGGTATTGGCTTGGTTTGGTGGATATAAAGCTTTTACTGTTAAGTAATGGCTGGTTGATTGCAAGCCTTGTTATTGCGATTGAACTGAGCATAAACCAGTGGCTTAGGGTGCCGCATTTTTTGGTGTTTTTACTATTACAATTTCTCCTCGGCATTTTATGCTTATACAAGCCAATAGCGCTTGTTTATGGATTTTTATTATCTGCAATGTGGCTAATGTTACCGTTTGATGTAAGTCCACTGATTTATCAGTGTGCCTTTGTGCTGTTATTTGCCTTAAGCACCTTAATGGTACCTTTTAATTTTGCAGCTAAGTTAGAGCTAAGCTCGCTTACAGGCTTTTGGCTAATGTTTTTTATACACAACAGCTGGACTTTGATTTGGCGAGGTGCTTTATTGTTGTGCGTATTTATGGCATTTGAGGTACTACTACAAGAGCGCGCTAATTTAGCTGATATATTTAGTATTTTGTCACTAGCTTTTGTGGTGTTGTTTAGTAGTTCATTACAATTTGATTGTAGTCATCTACATCAACAATATAGTGTGTTTTTTAAAATGCAGAATAAGCAAACAGCATTTTTTATTGGCCAATTTGTTCCTAGTTTAATTGTGCTCTTACTTTCGCTTATTGGTTTTTTTGCTTTATTTAACCAAGCAAGTGGCTTGTTGCTATTAACTGGCATTATTTGGTGCGCACTCCAACAAGCTATCGTGCAAAAAAAACCAGCGCATTACGCGCTGGTTTGGATGATCACAACAGGAGGACTGTTGGCTGCGTTAACCTAACGGGTTAAGCTGCATCTGCTTTGCTGTCTTCACTTTTACGTGCGGCTTTGCCTGCTAATAAATCAGCTGGGTCAAAGTCATCAACGTTAATCACATCTAAGCGGGCTTTTTCAACAGCGGCTAATTTATCAGCTTCTGCTTGGCTTAATATGCCAGCTTCAAGGCCCATTTGCGCTACTTTATCAAGTTGGAAGAATGGCAGTTTAAGGCCTTTTTCTTTACATACTCGTTCAAATAACGGCTCTACAGCCAGTACGTCTTTAAGTGTTTGCTCTTGACGGCCAACTAGGTTTAGTGGCTCATCTTTTAAGTAAACATAGCTTGCTAAACGGTTACGCGTTTCGCTAGGTACTTGAAGTAGTTGTGCTAGTTTATGCTCAAGTTTGTCGGTAGGTTTACGAACCGGGCGACCAAACGGGAATAACAATACTTTTAATACGCCACGTAATGGGGCAGAGGGCATGTTATTGATTAAATCAGCAAGGGCACGTTGGCAGTGGTAAAGATGATCCTGACAGCTCCATTTTACTAGGGCTAAATCTTCTTGTTTACGGCCTTCGTCGTTATAACGTTTAAGCGTTGCAGACACTAAATATAAGTAGCTTAGTAAGTCACCTAAACGTGCTGAAATGCGCTCTTTACGTTTAAGCGAGCCACCAAATACCGCCATGCTAATGTCAGACATAAGCGCAAGCGATGCACTAAAGCGTGATGCTATACGGTAAAACTCTGCGGTGTCGTCTTTGTACGGTACGCTAGTAAAACGTGCACCACTAAGCGCAAGCCACTTAGTACGTACAAGGTTCGACATCGTAAAGCCAATGTGGCCCATTAGCGCTTTATCAAATACGTTAAGCGCTTCTTCGCGGTCTTCAATTTCACAAGCACCAAGCTCGGTTAGTACAAATGGATGACAGCGAATTGCACCTTGACCATAAATAATCATATTACGGGTCAAGATGTTGGCACCTTCTACTGTTATAGCAATAGGGGCACCTTGATAGCCACGACCTAAATAGTTATTTGGCCCAAGCATAATCCCTTTACCGCCAAGTACGTCCATTGCATGAATGGTCGACTCGCGCATTTGCTCGGTAAGGTGGTATTTAATAATAGCTGAAACAACCGATGGCTTTTCACCTAAATCTACCGCACCGGTTGACATACTAACTGCTGCATCTGAGCTGTAAGCGTAACCTGCAAGTTTAGCCAGTGACTCTTCAACACCTTCCATTTTACCAATTGGTAAACGGAACTGACGACGAATACGGCTGTATGCACCTGTTGCTACGGCAATTGTTTTAATGCCACCGGCAGAGTTTGATGGCAATGTAATTGCACGGCCAACCGATAAACATTCAACCAGCATTCGCCAGCCTTGGCCAGCCATTTCTGGGCCACCAATAATGTAATCAAGGGGTACAAAAATATCTTTACCGCGAGTCGGGCCATTTTGAAATGGTACGTTAAGCGGGAAGTGGCGACGACCAATTTCAACACCTGGCGTGTTAGTTGGAATAAGTGCACAGGTAATGCCTGGCTCTTTGTTGTCGCTTAGTAAACCATCTGGATCTTGTAGTTTAAAGGCAAGACCAAGTACTGTAGCCACTGGTGCAAGAGTAATGTAACGCTTGTTCCAGGTAAGGCTAATACCTACTACTTCTTCACCGTTCCATTGCCCTTTACACACTACACCGTAATCAGGAATTGAGCTCGCGTCAGAGCCTGCTTCTGGCGAGGTTAATGCAAAACATGGAATTTCTTGGCCTTGGGCTAAGCGCGGTAAATAATGATTTTTTTGATCTTCAGTACCGTAGTGCTGTAGTAATTCACCTGGGCCTAACGAGTTAGGTACACCTACAATTGACGATAGTAAGGTCGATTTACTGGTTAACTTTTGCAGAACACATGATTGTGCAAACGCAGAAAACTCTAAACCGCCGTATTCTTTTTTGATGATCATGGCAAAGAATTTATTATCTTTTAGATATTGCCATACATCTTGCGGTAAATCGGTAAGCTCGTGTGTTGCTTCCCAATCATCTAGCATGCTACATACTACTTCTACAGGGCCATCAATAAAGGCTTGCTCTTCAATAGTCAGCTTTGGTACTGGGTATTGGTGTAGCTTTTTCCAATCTGGGTTACCACAAAATAAATCAGCTTCCCACCACGTAGTACCGGCATCGATTGCTGACTTTTCAGTGTCAGACATGCTTGGCGTTACTTTTTTAAAGGTAGTAAAAACCGGCTTGATAATATATTGCTGACGAATGCCAGTAACAGAAAGAGGAACTGCGATGATCAAAAAGATCAACCAGCTAATTAAACCAAAAGCACCTGCAAAGGTACCAATTAATAATGTTGCGGCAGAAACACCAAGTGCTGTGTTCCAACTCGCTCTGTGGTAAACCGCGATGCTGAGCAGTGCGATTAAACCGAGTGTAAATATGAGTGTCATTGCTTATTCCTTAATAGAGGTCAGACCACCTCAGTTAGAGTAGCGCTAGTGAGCGTAAGTTTCAAGTACATTACACCGTTAAATTAACGACAAACTAGCTATTATGCTTATCCTTATTCCCTTTATAAGGAACGAGCATGCACCACTGCTGTGTTTAATTCAATCACAGCAATTATTTAAGCACTAAAAATCAGTAAATCAGCTAGCCAAAAAAGTTTTTTTAAGTAAGTATGTCTGTTGTAGCGCACAGTAAAGTACAGCGCTATTTATACGTATTTTTTAAGGGTTAGTTTATTAATGTGTGAATTACTTGGCATGTCAGCCAACGTACCTACGGATATTTGTTTTAGTTTTTCAGGTTTATTAGAGCGCGGTGGTAATACTGGCCCGCATAAAGATGGCTGGGGTATAACGTTTTATGAGGGTAAAGGGTGTAGAACCTTTAAAGATCCTGAGCCAAGCTATCAATCAGAAATCGCCAAGCTAGTAAAAGCTTACCCCATTAAAAGCGTGTCGGTAATTAGCCATATTCGCCAAGGCAACCGTGGTCGAGTGTGCCTTGAAAATACCCACCCGTTTACTCGTGAGCTTTGGGGGCGCGAAATTACCTATGCACATAATGGCCAGTTATCTAACTATCACGATTTAAAACCACAATATTATCGCCCTGTGGGTAACACCGACAGTGAGCTGGCGTTTTGTTGGTTGCTAGATAAAATTCGTGAAAAATACCCAAAACGTCCCTCTAATATGGCCTCTGTATTTAGATATGCGGCTAAGCTTTCACATACGTTACGTGAAAAGGGCGTATTTAATATGTTATTGACCGATGGCGTATTTGTATTGGCTTACTGCACGAATAACTTACACTACATAACGCGCCGAGCGCCATTTGGTAAAGCAACGTTAATTGATGCCGATATGGTGGTTGACTTTAACGAAGAAACCACCCCAAACGATGTAGTAACAGTAATAGCTACACGGCCATTAACCAACGACGAACGCTGGCAAAAAATGCAGCCAGGGGAGTTTGCGTTATTTAAAATGGGCGAACTAATTTAGTTAATTAGCCTAAAAGCAAACACAAAAAAACGCGATATAAAATCGCGTTTTTTTGTGTTTGCTATCACCGTGTTTACGGCGCTTCTGATCTTACTTCGCTGCTTTCACTTACTGGAGTAGAAACAGGTTGGGTAACGGTAAATGAATTCATTTGTACCTCAAACTGCTCCATGCCTTTTTCGCCTTTCCACATACGTACAAGCATGTAGTCCATTTCTGGTGCAAACCAGGCAAGGGCTTGGCGTTTATCGTTATCGTATAAACGTTTTACTTTTATAGCTTCTACGTTACCAATTGGCAACGAAATCATTTCTTTGCCAACCACTTCAAAGTTGTAGTCGCGGCGATTGCCTTTTTTATCAATAAGCGGAAACGAAAAATAAGTTTCGCCTTTTTTTAAGCCTTCGCGTACTTGTACTTGATACGAAATAGCATCTTGAAATTCGTCAGTCCATTCGCACTTTAGCGGGTATTCGCTAGTACTACTGGTGACCACTTTATTTTGTGTATCAAAGTCTATTTTATAATCTTTATCTGGGCCGGTGCCGGTACGCACCATATTGTAATGATGAGGAGTGACTTTGTTATCTAAAAAAGTAAATACTGAGGTTTCTTCTCGCTTGTCAGAGAAAATCATCCACTCAATATTGCTGTGATAAGTAAGTTGATATGTTTGCTCGCCAACTTTTTTAAGTTCGCGTACTGCCTCGCCATGATTTTTACCTTTGCGTAAAATATCGTAGCTGGCTTGATACTCTGTTAGTTCGCCTGCAATTAGGCTAGTAGGAAGTAAAGCGCCCACACATAACAGCAGGGCACTTATTTTTTTATTGTGGGTAGTGCGCGCCGTGTGCAGGAAGTTGTTTTTCGTCAAGAACTGCATAATCTGCTTCCATAGTAAGTCTGTGTTCACTGAACCACTTGACCACCAAAGGATAAATTATATGCTCTTGTTCGTGCACGCGTTTAGCTAATGTTTCTGCTGTATCATCCTTGAGTACAGGTATTTGCGCCTGAAGAATAACGGGACCGCCGTCTAACTCTTCAGTTACAAAATGAACACTTACGCCATGAACATCGTCTTTTGCATCAATTGCTCTTTGGTGGGTATTCAGCCCCTGATACTTAGGCAACAAAGATGGATGAATGTTCAACATTTTTCCAACATATTTTTGCACTAAGCTAGGAGTAAGAATACGCATAAACCCAGCTAATACAACTAGATTTGGCATAAAAGAGTCAATAACGTTCATTAATTGCGCATCATAGGCCTCGCGCGAGTCAAAATCTTTGTGACTGAGCACTTTTGTAGCAATACCTGCTTGTTTTGCACGCTCAAGGCCGTAAGCGTCTGCTTTGTTACTTATAACAGCCGCTATGTGTCCGTTTATTTCGCCGCGCTCGCAGGCATCAATAATGGCTTGTAAATTAGAACCACTACCCGATATTAATACCACTAAGCGAATGGGTGCCATTACTTAGCACCACCTACAATTTCTACTTGCTCTTCGCCGGCAACAGCATCTTGAATTTCACCAAGGTGCCATGCGTTTTCGCCAAGCTCTTTTAAAATGCTTAAGCTTTGCTCTAGCGCATCGCCTGGTACTACTAATACCATGCCTACACCACAGTTAAATGTACGGTACATTTCGTGCGTAGTAATATTGCCGTTTTCTTGTAACCAGTTAAAAACGGTTGGCCACTCCCAGCTATCGCCTTTAACTACTGCTTTTGCAGAATCAGGTAATACACGCGGAATGTTTTCCCAAAAGCCGCCGCCAGTAATATGCGATAGGGCATGCACGTCTACTTGCTTAAATAACTCAAGTAAAGGCTTAACGTAAATACGGGTTGGCTCTAGTAAGTGCTCGCCTAGTGTTTTGCCGTCAATAACTTGGTTCGTATCGGCGTTTGATACTTCAAGCACTTTACGAATTAAAGAAAAGCCGTTTGAGTGCGGACCGCTAGAGGCAAGGGCAATAAGTTGATCGCCGGCTGCTACTTTTGTGCCATCAATAATTTTAGATTTTTCTACTACGCCGGTACAAAAACCGGCCATGTCGTAGTCTTCACCATCGTACATACCTGGCATTTCAGCTGTTTCGCCGCCAATCAGGGCACAGCCAGAAATCTCACAGCCTTTACCAATACCGGTTACTACATCGGCCGCTGTGTCTACATCTAGTTTACCTGTTGCATAGTAATCTAGAAAAAACAGGGGTTCAGCGCCTTGTACTATTAAATCGTTTACACACATTGCAACTAAATCAATACCTACAGTGTCGTGTTTTTTTAAGTCGATAGCTAAACGTAGTTTAGTACCTACACCGTCAGTACCTGCCACTAGTACTGGCTGTTTGTAACCTTCTGGAATTTCGCAAAGAGCGCCAAAACCACCAATTCCGCCCATTACTTCTGGACGACGCGTTTTTTTAACTACGCCTTTAATACGCTCAACAAGTGCATTACCAGCGTCGATATCTACGCCCGCGTCTTTATAGCTTAATGACTGTTTTTGTTCGCTCACAGGTTTTCCTCAAATAATTGCTTGGGGTTGCTTTTCGATAGCTTAGAAACGCGCGTATTTTACAACAATTGCAACTGCGCGGCTAGCTCAAATATAGTTTTGAAATAATTAACAAGGACACTTGTCCGCTATTAGTTTGTTAATTGCACAAAAAAAGCACCCTAGGGCGTGTTGACCTTTGCGGATTGGAATTTGTTCAATCTAGGGGCGATTAAACCGCGGCGCGAGGTTTGTAACCTAGTGGGCTAAGTAAAATTCGAG
>NZ_PNDP01000084.1:0-5428 GCF_005886415.1 Pseudoalteromonas sp. S327
TAGGTTTAAGCTTTTAGGTTTCAAAAACTAAAAATAAAGCCTAAATCATTTTAAAAAGGTGCTGTTTAGTGCCTTTTTTTGTGGGTGTTTGAATATGCGAGCGCGCATTGTTTTTGTTTAAAAGTGATTATGTCACCACAGAGAAGTGAAGGAGAAGAGCTGGAGAAATTGCTCACCAATCACCGTTTTTTTTCTGTGTAGCGCGAAGCGCCTCTGTATCCTCGGTAGTGGTATTTAATTTACAATTAATGAGTAGCAGCACATCAACCCTGAGCAAGCCCGGAGCCCACAATGTTAACATTAACACCGGAGCTATACCTTACCTTGTAGACCCGCAGACTGTTGGCGTAACGAGCGATAGCGCGTAAATATTATACCAATACAATCACAAAGAGGTGTAGAGGCGCTTCGCTTTAGAGAAGTAACTAGCATCTTGCGCGAGCAAGCTTCGCGCCTACAACTTTCACTCCTCATTTTCTCCTCATTTTTTTCTCTTTGTGCAATACATCGTTTGAATAATGAGATGCTTTGCCTTTCGTATGAACAAGCTTCGCGCTTACAAGCCAAATTAACCACCGAGAAGAACAGAAGAAGTGATTAACCAATCCCCGTCTGTGGTTGAATTAATGAGTAGCAGCGGCTTTATGCCGCGAAAAAATTTAATACCAAACGCGAGGCAAGCTCCTGCTACGTGGTTAGCTCATAGTTTGTAGGCGCACATTGCTTTTTTTAAAAGTGATTATGTCACCACCGAGAAGTGAAGGAGAAGAGCAGGAAAAATTGCTCACCAATCACCGTGTTTTCTCTGTGTAGCGCAAAACGCCTCTGTGTCCTCGGTGGTGGTATTTAATTTACAATTAATGAAAAGCAGCACATCACCCCTGAACAAGCTTGGTGCCCACAATGTTAACATTAACACCAGAGCCATACCTTACCTTGTAGACCCACAGCTTGCTGGCGTAACGAGCGATAGCGCGTAAATATTAAACCAATACAATCGCAAAGAGGTGTAGAGGCGCTTCGCTTTAGAGAAGTAACAAGCACCTTGCGCGAGCAAGCTTCGCGCCTACAACTTTCACTCCTCATTTTTTTCTCTTTGTGCAATACATCGTTTGAATAATGAGATGCTTTGCCTTTCGTATGAACAAGATTCGCGCTTACAAGCCAAATTAACCACCGAGAAGAACAGAAGAAGTGATTAACCAATCCCCGTCTGTGGTGAAATTAATGAGTAGCAGCGCCTTTATGCCGCGAAAAAATTTAATACCAAACGCAAGGTAAGCTCCTGCTACGTGGTTAGTTCATAGTTTTTAGGTGCGCATTGTTTTTGTTTAACAGTGATTATGTCACCACCGAGAAGTGAATGAGAAGAGCAGGATAAATGGCTCACCAATCACCGTGTTTTCTCTGTGTAGCGCGAAGCGCCTCTGTGTCCTCGGTGGTGGTATTTAATTTACAATTAATGAAAAGCTGTACATCAACCCTGAACAAGCTCTGTGCCTAAAGGCCACGAACTAAAATTTAGACAATAAAAAAGGGGAGCTATTTTGCTCCCCTTTGTGCCTATAATTTTGATTTATTTAAGATCAAATCTGTCGGCGTTCATTACTTTTACCCATGCATTTACGAAATCATGTACAAAACGTTCATTGTTGTCGTCTTGTGCGTAAAATTCGCTTAGTGCACGTAATATAGAGTTTGAACCAAACACTAAATCTATACGTGTTGCGGTCCATTTTATGGTGCCTGTTTTACGTTCAACAATGTTGTAAACACCTGGCTCAGACGGTTTCCAGTTATTGGCCATGTCGGTTAAGTTTACAAAAAAGTCGGTAGAAAGCGCACCTACGTTATCGGTAAATACGCCGTGTTTGCTGCCTGCGTAGTTTGTGCCTAACACGCGCATTCCGCCAAACAGTACGGTCATTTCTGGTGCTGTTAGGCCCATTAACTGGCTACGCTCTAAAAGTAGCTCTTCTGGCGAGACGCTAAAGTCGCCTTTAAGGTAGTTTCTAAAGCCGTCGTGTACTGGCTCTAACGGTTCGAACGACTCGGCATCGGTCATTTCGTCGGTTGCATCGCCGCGCCCTGGCGCAAACGGTACTGTTACATCAACACCAGCTTGTTTTGCAGCTTGCTCTACAGCTGCTGTGCCACCTAATACGATTAAATCTGCAATACTGATAGGCTTAGCTAAGCCAGCTTTAAATTTTTCAAGGGCGCTAAGTACGCTTGCTAGGCGCTCTGGCTCATTACCTTGCCAATCTTTTTGCGGAGCTAAGCGAATACGCGCGCCATTTGCACCACCACGGCGGTCTGAGCCACGGTACGTACGTGCGCTATCCCACGCTGTAGTAATTAAATCAGTTGCGCTTACACCACAATCAAGAATTTGTGCTTTTAGCTCGCTAATTTCATCATCAGACAGGGTGTAGTCAACCGCTGGAATTGGGTCTTGCCAAATTAGGTCTTCGCTTGGTACATCTTTACCTAAGTAACACGCTTTAGGACCTAAGTCGCGGTGCGTAAGTTTAAACCACGCGCGGGCAAACACATCAGAAAAATACTCAAAGTCGTTGTTAAAACGTTCAATAATTTTACGGTAGATTGGGTCTACCTTCATGGCCATATCGGCGTCGGTCATCATTGGGTTTAAACGAATTGATGGGTCTTCTACATCTACCGGCTTATCTTCTTCTTTAATGTTTACAGGCTCCCATTGGTGCGCGCCTGCTGGGCTTTTAGTTAGTTCCCACTCGTAGTTTAATAGTAAGTGGCAGTAGCCGTTATCCCATTTTGTTGGATGGGTAGTCCACGCGCCTTCTAGGCCCGACGTTACGGTATTGCGACCAAAGCCGCCTTCTTTAGTGCTGTTCCAGCCTAGGCCTTGCTCGTGTACGTCGGCCGCTTCTGGCTCTGGGCCTAAGTGCTCAGCTTTACCGTTACCGTGGGTTTTACCTACCGTGTGACCGCCTACAGTAAGCGCTGCGGTTTCTTCGTCGTTCATTGCCATGCGAGCGAATGTTTCACGTACGTGCTGCGCGGTTTTTTGCGGATCGGGTATCCCATTTACGCCTTCTGGGTTTACGTAAATTAAGCCCATTTGTACTGCAGCTAATGGGTTTTCCATGGTGTCGGGTTTTTCTACGTTGTCGTAACGCTCATCACTCGGTGCTAGCCATTCTTTTTCTGCGCCCCAGTAAATGTCTTTTTCTGGATGCCAAATGTCTTCACGACCACCTGCAAAGCCATAAATTTTTAAGCCCATTGATTCGTATGCCATGTTACCGGCTAAAATAAATAGGTCGGCCCACGATAGTTTGTTACCGTATTTTTTCTTGATTGGCCACAATAGGCGGCGTGCTTTATCTAGGCTTGCGTTGTCTGGCCATGAATTTAGCGGCGAAAAACGCTGGTTACCGGTGCTTGCGCCACCACGACCGTCTGATAATCGGTACGTACCCGCAGAGTGCCATGCCATGCGGATCATTAAGCCGCCGTAATGGCCCCAATCGGCAGGCCACCAATCTTGGCTATCGGTCATAAAGGCTTTTAGGTCTGCTTTTACTGCGTCTAAATCGAGAGATTTGAATGCTTCGGCGTAGTCAAAGTCTGTGCCGTAGGGGTTTGATTTTGTGTCGTGCTGATGAAGAATGTCTAAATTTAGAGTATTTGGCCACCAATCTGTGTTTACTTTAGAAATAACTGAGTTACTACCGTGCATTACGGGACATTGACCCGATTTAGTGCTGCTCATTTTCAGCTCCTTACTTTAAATGAAGAGTTTAACTATTTTACTCAAGCCCCAGCGCTTACATTTAAAGTAGCACGCTAAGGTTTATTAATTTTGCGCATAATTTTTATTTACTGCTGAAACAATATAGACCCCTAATATTACATTCGCCAGCGTATTAACTTGAATTAAATCGATTGAAACCATTGGTTTAATGAATACAGTTTAAACACCACAATTAGTGTGATCGGATTAAATAGATAACGCGTAATGGTATGTGAAGGGTTTGAAAGTGGCTTTTAATTAAGCGCACATTGGAATATCCCCCTTCACCATGAAATTAAAGTTGTTTATAAAGGTGCATTACTAAGCCCAATGCACCTTTACTTTATAACTTATTGAAATCTATTTTGAATAATTAAGTAAATGTTCAGATTAACTTGATTATTATGACCACTCACTCCTGTTATTTCCCTGCGACAATTTATTGTTGTTTTAAGCAGTTTTGCCAGCCCACATTGGGCTGGCTTTTTTTTGCCTAAAATTTAGAATCCTTTGAGGCTATGTGAACAGTTGTATGATTTTGTTAAGTTGTTTAATGTTCAAAGCCAACACGCCCTAGTGCCAATAAGCCTTGCATGTTAAAGTGCGATTAGTCACTAATAATTAACTAGGCGTACCCATGCGTTTTTATATAACTATTCTATTTGTTTGTTTTGTTTCGCTTTTAAATACTGTTAATGCCCAAGAATCTGCTGCACCAACAGAAGAGCAACAGCAACAAGCGTTAGCGCAATTAAATGAGCCCATGTATAAACCGCTTTTAGAACGCTATATTCTTGATGAGTTAAAAGCCGTTCGCCAAGACCAACAACAATTACGCGAAGATGTGACAAAACAAGTTACACACGCCCAATTAGACACCGCCGACAGAGCGCTTATTTACACCACCGACACTATTAATAACGTGTTTTTTATTATTACTGCTACGGCCTCTATTTTGGTTTTAGTAGGCTGGAACTCGCTGCGCGATGTTAAAAATAAAGTAGAAGACATTGTAAATACGCGTGTCAGTGTGATCACTGACGAGTACGAAGATCGCTTAAAGATTCTTGAAGAAAAACTGCGTGTACGCTCAGAAGAAATACTCAGTAACCAAGAGCGTATATCGGTCACTAACGAGGTGCACTCGTTATGGATGCGCGCAAACCTAGAAAGCGACTTTGCAAACAAAATAGAAATATTTGACGAAATTTTAAAACGTAAGCCAGAGGATGTAGAAGCCATTGCCTATAAAGCCGATGCATTATTAGAGCTAAACGAGACCGCCAAAGCCATTGAGTTATGTAACCAAGCCATTGATATAGATAGCGACTACGGCTATGCCTACTGGCAGCGTGCGTGTGCGTATGCACTTACACACAAACATGCCGATGCATTAGCCGATATAAAAATGGCCCTTGAATACTCGCCAAACTTACGTAATGAGCTACTACACGAAAGTGCATTTGCTAGCCTACACGACAACGACAGCTTTAATACCATAGTAGCGGGTAGCTAGAGTTTTGTGGGCGCGTTATTGGCGTAAAGTGCGAAGCCCACAATAGCAGTAGCAGCGGCTTTATGCCGCGAAAAAGTTTAATATAAAACGCGAGGTAAACTCGCTGCTACGTGGTTAGCTCATGCTTTCGTTTA
>NZ_PNDP01000085.1:0-347 GCF_005886415.1 Pseudoalteromonas sp. S327
ATCACAGATAGGAGCGTACATTCTCACTAAGTTACGTTTCGATTTTGACTAGTTCCTTGACCCGAGTTCTCTCAAGCGCCTTAGTATTCTCTACCTGACCACCTGTGTCGGTTTGGGGTACGATTCGGTATAATCTGAAGCTTAGAGGCTTTTCCTGGAAGTATGGCATCAGCAACTTCACACCCTTGGGTGCTCGTCTCGTGTCTCAGCCTAACAGCAACCCGGATTTACCTAAGTCGCTAGCCTACTCACTTTCACATCGACAACCATCGCCAAGCTATCATAGCCTTCTCCGTCCCCCCAACGCAATTATACCAACAACCGAAATAAAAATCCGTTACCCAACG
>NZ_PNDP01000086.1:0-421 GCF_005886415.1 Pseudoalteromonas sp. S327
GTAATCTACGGAGCAGTATTAAATACTAGGCGCAAAGGCAAGCTCACTGACTTCGATGTGATAAATGATAGCTAATCATTTATCAACGAGAGATACAAGGCGCGAAGCTTGCTCGCGCAAAATGTTAGTTGCTTCTCTAAAAGTGAAGCGCCTCTAAACCTCTTTGTGATTGTATTGGTTTAATATTTACGCGCTATCGCTCATTATGCCAGCACGCTGAGGGTCTACAAGGTAAGGTATAGCTCCGGTGTTAATGTTAACATTGTGGGCACCAAGCTTGTTCAGGGTTGATGTACAGCTTTTCATTAATTGTAAATTAAATACCACCACCGAGGACACAGAGGCGCTTCGCGCTGCACAGAGAAAACACGGGGATTGGTTAATCGCTTCTTCTGCTCTTCTTCACTTCTCGGTGGTGACA
>NZ_PNDP01000087.1:0-13450 GCF_005886415.1 Pseudoalteromonas sp. S327
ACTGACCCCATGCCGAACTCAGTAGTGAACAGAAACAGAGCCGATGATAGTGTAGCATTTGCTATGTGAAAGTAGGACATTGCCAGGCTCAAAATACAAGAAAGCCCGACTCGAAAGAGCCGGGCTTTTTTACGTCTACAGAAAAGTAAAAATACATTCCAGATATTATTCGCACAGTCTCCTATTCGCACAGTCAACACAACCTCCGTAGCGTGGGTTGAGTATCACGAAACCCGTGGATAAGGCTCATCACACATCTGTAGGGTAAATATAGCGTTTCAGCAGCGAGCTTTACGAGTACTTTAGCGTAATTATGCTTGTGCGTAGTTAGATTTATTACCTAGCCAGCGATGAATTAAAGGGTCTATAAGGTCGGGGTTTTGCTTTAGCATTTGTTGTGCAATGGGCCTGACTTGATTTAACGTGTGTTTATCTCGAGTAAGATCCGCTATTTTAAATTCTGCTAAGCCAGTTTGTTTAGTGCCGAGCACTTCACCTGGCCCACGTATTTCTAAATCTCGCTCTGCGATGACAAAGCCATCGTTACTGTCTCTTAATACACCTAAACGTTTTTGAGCTGTGTGAGAAAGAGGGGCGTGATATAACAGTACGCAATGCGAACCGGTGGCTCCTCGTCCTACGCGCCCGCGTAATTGATGTAATTGTGCTAATCCTAAGCGCTCAGGATTTTCTATGATAATTAAACTGGCATTAGGTACGTCTACACCTACTTCTATTACTGTTGTTGCAACAAGTACGTGAATATTGCCTGCTTTAAAGTCGCTCATGATCGCTTGTTTTTCAGCGGCTTTCATACGGCCATGAACGAGCCCGACATTAAGCTCTGGCAACGCCTCTTTTAATTGTAATGCGCTGTCTTCAGCTGCTTGGCATTGTAGGGCTTCTGATTCGTCAATGAGGGTACATACCCAATAAACCTGTCTGCCTTGTTCATTACAGGCAAGCTTAACACGGTTTATTATATCGTCTCGGCGTGTATCAGGAATAGCAACGGTGGTTATAGGTGTGCGCCCAGGTGGTAACTCATCTATCACTGAGGTTTCTAAATCGGCATAGGCCGTCATAGCCAATGTACGCGGAATGGGGGTTGCGGTCATGACTAACTGATGAGGGTAACAATTACCAAACTTGCCTTTCTCACGCAGTGAGAGGCGTTGATGAACACCAAAGCGATGTTGCTCATCTATGATAATCAATACTAAGTTATTAAATTTTACCTCGTCTTGAAATAGGGCGTGGGTGCCCACTATCATTTGCGCTTCCCCTGAGGCGATTTTTTCAAGTGTATTAGTACGCTCTTTTCCTTTAGTTTTACCGCCTAGCCAGGCAACGTTAATCCCAAGACTTTCAAACCATTGCTTGAAATTTATTCCGTGTTGTTCAGAAAGGATTTCTGTAGGTGCCATCAGGGCAACTTGAAAACCTTGTGCTATTGCTGTTAATGCACTTAATGCTGCGACCAGTGTTTTACCTGAGCCTACATCACCTTGTACTAATCGCATCATGGGGTAGGCATGCTGTAAATCCCCTTTTATTTCGGCTACAACTCTATTTTGTGCATTAGTCGGTGCAAAAGGGAGTTGCGCTAAAAATTGGCTCTCTAATGTATTTGTAGGACTTAGGGAAACTGCACTTACTTGCTCCCCTTGCTCGCGTACTTTTAATAAGCTTAAGTTTTGGGCAAGTAGCTCTTCAAATACTAAGCGTTGTTGTGCCGGATGCATGCCTTGTTCAAGCGAAATAATGTCAACATCATTCGCAGGGCGATGAAGTAGCAATAAAGCGTCACTTAATTGCATATGTGAGGGTTGCCATTTTTCAGGGATAAGCTCTTCAACAGAATACTTATGTAATAAATCGATGGCTTGTTCACTTAACGCTCTAATTGATAATTGTTTTAAGCCTTCGGTGGTTGAATACACGGGGGTTAGTGTTGCGGCGGTTGGTTGCTCGTTTGGGGTATCGCTAATGCTGTATTCTGGGTGGCTCATTTCAAAACCAACGCGCCCGCGTCTTACTTCACCAAAGCAACGGATTATTTTGCCACTGCTAAATGCGTTTTTTTGCGCTGCTGTAAAATTAAAAAACCGTAAAGTAAGCCTACCTGTACCATCGTTTATTTGCACCACTAACATACGCCGTTTACCAAAGGTCACTTGGCTTGTTTCTATTGTTGCCTCAACAGTGCAGTGGCTGTGCAAAGTAACATCGTTAATAGCATAAATACGGGTACGATCTTCATAGCGTAAAGGCAAATGAAAGAGCATATCTTGCACGGTAGCTATACCTAGCTTTTGTAGGCGTTCGGCCATTTTTGGGCCTACCCCTTTAAGTTCTGTGATAGGGTATTGGCTTAAGCTAGGTTTAGACAATGTAGGCTCAAATCTGTTTATTTGTGAATGAGTTAAGTGTACTCACAGGTTTGCTAAGCATCAAGCATGTTTTAAAGCTTGCCAAAACTGCTCGTTAGCGACTATTTCACCTTCTTCATCGAGTGGTGGGTAAGGTAGGTTTTTTAATCTACATTGCTTAGCAATAACAGGGTGATACCCTTCAAAATACATAGGGTGTTTAATCTCTTCACTTAGCATATCGCGCTTATATAGCCCTGCTTTTTCTCGTTGCTGTTGTGCTTCAAATAAAATAAGCGCAGCAGCTACTGATACATTAAGTGACTGCACCATGCCTTGCATAGGAATAATAATGTTTTGATCGGCGTGTTCTAGCGCGCGCTCAGAAATCCCCGTTTTTTCTTGGCCAACGATTATAGCTGTGGGTTTTGTGTAATCGATTTCTCTAAAATCTACAGCATCTTCGCTCAAGTGTGTTGCTAATATTTGTACATCTGGGTTGTGCTTTCGCATCATTGCAGCAGCATCATCAATATTTTTATGCAGGTGTGTTTCTAGCCAGTTTTTACTGCCACCAGAAGTATTATTGGTCAGCCATTTTTGGTTTTCTGGCCATACAGCATGCACATGATGGCAACCTACTGCATCAGCACTTCTTACAATAGCTGAGAGATTATGATGTTTATGTACGTCTTCTAGGCAGACCGTTAAGTCTGTTTGGCGACGTGAGAGCACGTCTTTTATTCGTTGGTAGCGATTTTGCTGCATGGTGATCCTCTTTTTTGATAATTATACGTAATTTTATCTATTAAGGCATTACTGTGCGGCTAATTGGATTTTGCAAAGAGATTAAGGTCTCGGTTGATTGAATCGCCTCTATAGCTTGTATTTTATTAATGAGCACGTCTTGCAGATGGTCGATAGACTTGGCCATTACCTTTATAAAAATGCTGTAGTTACCCGTGGTGTAATAAGCTTCAACTACTTCTTCTAATGCTTCTAGTTTAATCAGTGTTTCTGGGTAGTCGCGAGCGTTGTTTAAGTTAATACCGATAAAACAACATACATCGTAACCAAGTTGCTTTGTACTAATGCTTAATTGGGTGCCGGTAATGATGCCCGCTTGTTTCATTTTTTCTACGCGCACGTGAATTGTGCCGGCACTTACAGCAAACCGTTTAGCTAATTCTGCGTAGGCTGTACGGGCATTGGCCATTAGAGCGTGAAGTATCTGTTTATCGAGATTATCGATTTGATAATTTTCCATTATTTTTGCTTACTTAAATTAGTGAATCTACATTTTTATACCGTGTAAATTAATCGATTTTACATATTAAAGCTATTTTTATTATGGGTTATTGAATTAAAAGTTTAAATCGTTACAGTAACCTCATTAAAAGCGCCTGCAGGGCGTTTTTTCATTAATAAGCAAGTAACAATAACTGGGAATGAGGCCAATTATTATGAGTTCACACTATGTGCAGCAACAGCAGCAAATAAGTAAAGTTAAGCAGTTTTTTTCACAGCAATTAGAGCTGCAACTAGGGTTAGTTGAAGTTCAGGCTCCTATTTTGGCCAAAGTAGGTGATGGCACACAAGATAACCTGAGCGGCCACGAGAATGCAGTTGCTGTTAACGTAAAAGCAATTACCGATAGCAGCTATGAAGTTGTTCATTCGCTTGCTAAATGGAAACGTAAAACGCTAGCGACTTATGGCTTTTCTGTAGGTGAAGGTATTTATACGCAAATGAAAGCGTTGCGCCCAGATGAAGACTCATTAAGCCCAATACACTCTGTTTATGTTGATCAATGGGACTGGGAGAAGGTAATTTGCCAACGTACTGAACGTACGCTCTCTACATTACAAGACACAGTTAAAGCCATTTACACTGGCATCAAGCAAACAGAGCAGTTTGTAAGTGAAAGCTTTGGTATAGCCCCATTCTTACCCAGTGAAATCACGTTTATACACAGTGAGCAATTACGCAAAATGTACCCTGAATTTAGCGCAAAGCAACGCGAAAAAGCCATTGCACAAGAGTACGGTGCGGTATTTTTAATTGGTATTGGTGGTGCATTAGGTGATGGCAAAATCCATGATGTACGCGCTCCAGATTACGACGATTGGTCTACCCAAACGATTGACGGATACACAGGATTAAATGGCGATATTTTAGTGTGGAACCCTGTGTTAGAAGATGCCTTTGAAATATCATCTATGGGTATTCGTGTAAGCCCTGATGTATTAAAAGCGCAATTGAGCATAACAGGCGATGAAGAACGCCTAGCATTCGATTGGCATAAAGCATTACTAGAAGAGGCTTTCCCACAAACAATTGGTGGCGGAATAGGGCAATCGCGCTTAGCAATGTTATTACTGCAAAAGCAGCATATTGGACAAGTCCAAGTAGGTGTATGGCCAAAGCAAACGCACGATACGGTAAGTGGCTTACTGTAAATTATAAAGGGCGCTAAATGCGCCCTAATGTGTTTTAAAGTTTATTTCTACTTTATTGTTTTGTAGGTTTATATTGCAAGGTGGGTAGTTGCGGGTAGTTTTTAATACTTTATCAAAAATATGGATCTCTACCCCTGAGTGTAATGATGTATTAACGACGAGATTTGCATCGCTTAGTAGGTCGTGGAGTTCATGATCTAGGCTAGATAACTTTTTCTCTAGCTGCTCTGCTTGTTGGCAATAATGCTGCTGTGTTGCGCCAATTTTTTTAATGAGCAGATTCTTTTTTTCTATATCTTTTACTTTATCTGCTTTTTCTAGTGCTGCTTGAAGGGTATCAAGCTGCTCATCGGTTTTTGCTAAATCTTTAAAGCAGTTATCTGTGTCGGCCGTTATTTCAGCGCCGGATGCGGCTAAATTGATAGCCATTTTTGCGCCTGATTCATTGCCTATTTCGCCAGCTATTAACACGGTTGCATCAAGAATCTCTCCACCAAAAATTTTCCCTTTGGGTAACTCTGTTTGGCCAACTTGTAATAAGTGTTTTGCTTTAATCGCACAATGGCTAGCTTGGCGGTCTATAAAAATGTTTTTGCCTTGCATATAACAGTATTGTGCGTGAGATACATGAACATCACCTTCACTTTTAATAGAGCAAGACAAAGTTTTATCTTCGAGCTTTTGATGGCCAATAATGCCTTGCTTTACAGTGATGTTTCCGCCGGCTGATAATTCGCCAGATTCGACCGTGCCAAAAACAGTAATGTCGCCTTTTGCCGTGACTCGCATTCCTGGGTCAATGTTTTTAGTCACAATAACACTGCCTTCAAAATCAATATGGCCGCTTTTAACATCTACATCAGAGATGGTAAAAATATCATCAACTCGCATACCGTTAGGTATTTCTACGGGGACTCCCGCTGTTGTAGAAACAAGCTCGAGCGGATTTGTTTTTGATATTTCGGCGCCTTCGCCTGCCACTAACTTTTTATTCTCACCGGGTTTAGCCGGTAGTATGTCACCTACTACAGTGAATCCTTCTTTACCGGGAGTTGCAGGTTGTTGGCGGATCAGTACAGTGCCGGGCTCTACGCTTGCCAGTTTACCAAAGTCGCGCATATCAACACTGCCATCTTCCTTCATTTTTGGTGCTTTTAGGCGATCTTTGAGGGTTTCTACCATAGCTACAAATTTTGTTGCTGTGCCTTCTGCTGGTAGGCGGCCTTTGGCTAGAATCCCTTTTGCCACTGTACCTGGGGGTAAGTTAAATTGTTTATCTAAAAGCTGCTCTAAAAAAGCTTGTTTGTAACCACGAACAACCCCTGCTTTTATGAGTTGTTTTTTGCCCTCTTCTAATGAAAGTACTTTACCACCATAAGCTAAGGTTAGCTCACCTATGGCTTGCATTTTATCTTCACTTAACGTTACCACAAGCGATGCATCGTGCTTACTTGCTACAACCAAGGTTGGCTCATTATTTTGCGCTTTAAAAAAATTATCAATAGCCTCGTGGTCAATTTTGCATTCGCAAAACGTCGACTTCTCGAGTGCATCAATTATAAAAGCGGCGCTAGGTGGAGCGTGCTTACTTACATCAAGTAATACGTTCCCATTATTGGCAAGCTTAAACACTAGTTAATCCTTTTCTACTACTTAAGTTAAGATTGATTTTATTGCATGATTACAGAGTGCTAGATATTTACATGTGAGTCAAGAAAGGGCGATAAACAAAGGCTAGCAGTAAAAAATAGAGCTATAAAGGGGGTTTATAGCTCTGTATTTATTAATTAGTTGAAGGAAGTTCCATAATGCCGTCAATTTCAACTTGTGCGCCTTTTGGTAGAGCACGTACACCTAGTGCTGCACGGGCAGGATAAGGCTGCTTGAAATATTGGCTCATTACTTCATTAACAGTGGCAAAGTTTGATAAGTCTGTTAGGTAGATATTAATTTTAACAAGATCTTGGATTTTACCGCCTGCTTCTTCGCACACCGCTGTAATGTTTTTAAATACTTGATGTGTCTGCTCGCTAAAGTCTTCTGAAACCATTTCCATTGTTTCTGGGACAAGTGGAATTTGTCCAGATAAATAAACGGCAGTACCTACTTTAACCGCTTGGCTATAAGTGCCGATGGCAGCAGGTGCTTTTTCGGTAGAAATAAATGCTTTATTCATGAGTTTCCTATTTTACTTTTTACGATAGACTCTTTGCACATCAGGCATCACGCGAATGCGGCGCATAATATTAGCAACATGGACGCGGTTTTTAACGGTAACGCCCAAGTCTATCACATATAAATTACTTTCTTTTTCGTCGGTAGTGATCTCAACAATGTTGGCTTGGGTTGTAGCAACAACATTCGTGAGTTTAGCCAAAGCCCCTTGGTGATTAATTATTTCCACCCGTAGCGCAGCTATATATTCTTTTTCTGGATTGTCATCCCATTTTACAACCAGGTATTTTGAGCGTTCGTTTTCCCAGCCGCGAATATTTTTACATTCTTGGCGGTGAACGGTAAGCCCTTTACCTTGGCTAATATGTGCAGTGATGGCATCCCCTGGTACAGGTCGGCAACACTTAGAATAATTAACCAACATGCCTTCGGTACCAATAATGGTTGCTTTGGCTTGTTTGCTAATATCTGACAAGTCGTCGCTTTCTTCTTGCAATAAGCGTTTAGCGATTAACACGCTCATTAAGTTACCTGCGCCTATTTCTACCAGTAATTCTAATACTGTAGATAGTTCGTGCTCTTCGAGTACGCGGGCTATGTTTTCATCCGCAATGCTGTCGAGCTTATTTTCACCCAAGGCAGAATCGAGTAAACGCCGGCCTAATAACAGTGCTTCTTCTTGGTGTTGGCTCTTAAGGTAGTTTCTTATCCCTAAACGGGCTTTACCTGTAACTATAAAGTTCAGCCACGTTGCATTAGGGTGTGCACCCGAGCTGGTAATAATTTCAACACTTTGCCCAGTATCTAAGGCTTTGCTTAGCGGGTAAGGTTTACGGTTTACCCTTGCACCTACACAAGTGTTACCTACATCAGTATGCACCGCGTAAGCAAAATCAACCGCGGTAGCGCCCATTGGCAACTCTACTATGCGGCCATCGGGGGTAAATACGTATATTTCTTCTGGGAACAGCTCGGTTTTAACGTTCTCGACAAATTCGAATGATGAGCCGGCACTTTGCTGAAGCTCCAGCAAACTTTGCATCCATTGACGCGCACGCTGTTGAGCTGTGTTACCCGCGCCATCACCGGCTTTTTTATACATCCAGTGCGCAGCAACCCCTTTATCGGCCATGTGATCCATGTCATGCGTACGCACTTGTATTTCTACCGGAATACCGTGTGGGCCTACTAATGACGTATGCAAAGACTGATAACCATTTGTTTTAGGTACGGCAATATAGTCTTTAAAACGCGTTTCGATAGGTTTATACAGGTTATGTGCAACACCTAACACGCGATAACAGGTATCCATTGCATCTACGTTTATTCTAAAGGCGTAAATATCCATTACCTCATTAAAAAGCAGCTCTTTATTTAGCATTTTTTTATAAATGCTATAAAGGTGTTTTTCGCGCCCAGAAACCGTCGCCTTAATACCAGACTCTTCAAGACGTGCTTCTATTTCGGTTTGAATATTAGAAATAACTTCTTTGCGATTACCTCGCGCTTTTGCCACTTCAGATTTAAGTGCGCGATGACGCATAGGGTATAAAGCCTGAAAACCTAAATCTTCTAGCTCATTTTTAATATCGTGAATACCTAAACGGTTTGCAATAGGTGCGTAAATTTCAAGTGTTTCACGGGCAATACGACGGCGCTTATCAGGGCGCAGAGCGCCTAATGTACGCATATTGTGAGTACGATCGGCCAGTTTAATTAAAATAACCCGAATGTCTTGGGTCATAGCCATGATCATTTTTCGGTAGTTTTCAGCTTGGAATTCTTTCTTGTCTTTAAAGCTGAGCTTATCGAGCTTACTTACCCCTTCAACAAGTTCGGCAACCGTATCGCCAAATATTTCGGCTAAGTCCTGTTGGCTAAAATCGGTATCTTCAATAACGTCATGCATTAGCGCGGCCATAAGTGTTTCATGGTCAAGGTGCATGCCAGCAAGAATTTGGGTTACTTCAACAGGGTGAGTAATGTACGGCTCGCCGCTTGAGCGAGTTTGCCCCTCGTGAGCCTCTCGGGCTACCACGTAGGCTTTTTGCACTAGCTCTACTTCAGCAGCAGGCAAGTATTCAGATATTTTCTTTTTAAGACCTTCAAAAAGATACATTCACACTCCAATGTTCTCGTGAAGCAATAAGTAACGGTAAGTAATAGAATATACGATGAAAAGAGGGGATTGCCAACGGCTAGAGTAGAAATACTGAGCCGTTGACTAAATCAAACCGGGTGGTTGATTATTGATTACCGCCAACAATAGCAGCAACCGCAGCTAATTCAGCTGCTTCTTGGTGTTGTTGTTCTTCACGGTCAATAACGTCCATTGATGAACTATCAACTAAACCTTTTTCGATTTCACGTAGAGCGATAACGGTTGGTTTGTCATTTTCAGCGTCTACTAGTGGGTCTTTACCACCAACAGCAATTTGGCGGGCACGACGAGCCGCAACTAAAATTAAGTCAAAACGATTACCAATTGCATCTACTGCATCTTCAACTGTTACGCGAGCCATCTCAGCACTCCAAAATAATTTAAAAGCAAAGGCGTAGTTTACTGCAAGCAGCTTGTTTCGCCAATAGCCAGTGGTTAATTTTTACTAGTTTTCCCTGTAAAGGGCATAAATGGCTTATTTAAGTAAGTTTGTAATTAAATCGTGATGACGGCTAGCTTGGGCTTTTAACGTTAAGCGCTGCGCTAACACGATAGTTTCAATATTGCTAAGGGCGGTTTCAAAATCATCGTTAACCACAACATAATCATATTCATTGTAGTGCGATGTTTCTGATTGCGCTTTAGCCATACGCCCAGCGATGACCTCGGCAGAATCTTGGCCTCGGTTATTTAAGCGCTGCTCAAGCTCTGCTTTAGAAGGCGGCAAAATAAAAATTGTTTGCACGCTTGGCATAATTTCGCGCACTTGCTGCGCGCCTTGCCAGTCAATATCTAAAAATACATCAATACCGGCATTCAGCTGCGACTCAATAGCCTGCTTTGAAGTACCGTAGTAATTATCGAATACTTGCGCCCATTCAAAAAAATCATCTTTGGCAATTAATGCTTTAAATTCATCGGCGCTTACAAAGTGATAATGCACCGCATTTTCTTCACCAGGGCGAGGGCTTCGAGTGGTATGCGAGACCGATACTTTCATATCTGCGTGTTTTTTTAGTAACGCCGTGATTAAGCTAGATTTACCCGCACCAGAAGGCGCCGATAAAATAAATAAATTTCCGCGAGTTTGAGCCATGTTTTTCTCTACTTAAAATAAACAGGCTTGGATTAAATCAATAACCCAAGCCTTTAATGACACTATTGTACTTTATTTAACTAATTGTGCTCAAGTAAGTAGCACACAAGTACGATTACTCAATATTTTGAATTTGCTCTCTCATCTGCTCAATGAGCACTTTTAGCTCTACAGCTGCATTAGTAATATCACTATTAATAGACTTAGAGGCTAGGGTGTTTGCTTCGCGGTTAAACTCCTGCATCATAAAATCTAAACGGCGGCCACAGGCGCCACCTTTATTAAGAATTTTTTTAGTTTCTTTTACGTGCGATTTTAAGCGGTCGAGTTCTTCGGCAACATCTTGCTTTTGCGCAAGGTAAATAAGCTCTTGTTCAAGGCGAGATTCGTCAATGTCGGTTTTTAAGTCTTCAAGCTTTTGATTAAGCTTTTCACGCTGCCACTTTGCTATTTCTGGTAAGTGACTTTCTACTACAGTAACTTGCTCAAGTATGGCATCAAGACGAGTGGCAATCATTTCTTCTAAATTTGCGCCTTCATCGCCACGAGCTGATTTAAAATCTTCAACTACTTGGTCAAAGCCCGCTATAAGTGCTTTATTAACGGTATCTAAATCGAGCTCCTGTGCTTCCATTACGCCAGGCCAGCGCAGTATATCAACTGGGTTAATGTCGCCACTGCTTTGTTGCTGCACCCATTTAGCACTATTTATTAGTTGCTCAGCAAGTGACTCATTAATTGATAGCTCACCCACGTGTGCTGGATTTGCAACAAACTTTAAAAATACTTCAACTTTACCGCGTTGCAAATTTTTACGTAAACGCTCACGAATTACCGGCTCCATGCCACGAAATTGCTCTGGTGCGCGAATAAACGTTTCAAGGTAGCGCTGGTTTACTGAACGAATTTCCCAGGTGCCAGTGCCCCAATCGCCTTTAATTTCGCGACGCGCATAAGCAGTCATACTGTGGATCATGGATAAGTTCCTAAAATTTATTAATACAATATTGCGATGATTATACCGTAACACTGCTTAACCTCTAGAGAAAATTTATTACGCTGAATATTTTACAATCAGCATGGCATCTACCTGCACATGCACTTATAATGTCGCAAATTCAGAATTAAGGGGATCGTCAATGCGTCCAAGCGAAAGAACACCTAACCAAATTAGACCGGTATCATTTACACGTAATTACACATTACACGCTGAAGGCTCAGTACTTGTTGAGTTTGGTAATACCAAAGTACTTTGTACTGCTACGGTTGAAGCAGGTGTACCACGTTTTATGAAAGGCCAAGGTAAAGGTTGGATCAACGCTGAATACGGTATGCTACCGCGCTCAACGCATACGCGTAACGCACGTGAAGCAGCACGTGGCAAGCAAGGCGGTCGTACTATGGAAATTCAACGCTTAATTGCTCGCGCATTAAGAGCTGCAGTA
The DNA here is from genome assembly GCF_005886415.1 of Pseudoalteromonas sp. S327. Classification (NCBI taxonomy): domain Bacteria; kingdom Pseudomonadati; phylum Pseudomonadota; class Gammaproteobacteria; order Alteromonadales; family Pseudoalteromonadaceae; genus Pseudoalteromonas; species Pseudoalteromonas sp. S327. The sequence goes on from NZ_PNDP01000087.1 coordinate 11,709, forward strand.
GATTTAAAAGCGCTTGGCGAAAACACCATTACAATTGATTGTGATGTGATTCAAGCTGATGGCGGAACACGTACTGCATCTATTAGTGGTGCATGCGTGGCTTTAGTTGATGCACTTACTCACATGCGCGCTAAAGGAATGATCAACTCAAACCCACTTAAGCACATGATTGCTGCTATCTCGGTAGGTATTTATAAAGGCCAACCAATTAGTGATTTAGAGTACCTTGAAGATTCTGAAGCCGAAACCGATATGAACGTAATTTTAACTGAAACAGGTAAAATTATTGAGGTGCAGGGTACCGCAGAGGGCGAACCATTCTCGTTCGACGAATTAGATGAGCTACTTACACTGGCTAAACATTCAATCCGTGAAATTATTGACGTTCAAAAACAAGCGTTAGCATAAGCGAGAACCCCAATGAAAGATTATCAAAAAGAGTTTATTGAATTTGCTTTAGAAAAGCAGGTTTTAAAATTTGGCGAGTTTACCCTTAAATCAGGTCGTACAAGCCCATACTTTTTTAATGCTGGCCTTTTTAATACAGGACGTGATTTAGCACGTTTGGGTCGTTTTTATGCATCAGCCCTTGAAGACGCTGCAATAGAATACGACGTTTTATTTGGCCCAGCTTATAAAGGTATTCCTATTGCAACCACTACCGCAGTAGCGCTGGCAGATCACCATGATAAAGATGTACCTTATTGCTTTAACCGTAAAGAGAAAAAAGCACATGGTGAGGGTGGAACATTAGTAGGTTCTGCATTAACGGGCAAAATTATGCTGGTGGATGATGTGATCACCGCAGGCACTGCAATTCGTGAATCTATGGAAATCATTGCCGATAACGGCGCAGACCTAAGTGGTGTACTAATAGCACTTGATCGCCAAGAAAAAGGCAAAGCTGAGCTTTCAGCTATTCAAGAGGTTGAGCGCGACTTTAATACCAAAGTGATCTCTATTGTAAAATTAGCTGATCTTATTAGCTACCTTGAGAGCCAAGGTACAATGGACGAGCATTTAGCATCAGTTAAAGCATACCGAGATCAATACGGTATTGCCTAACTAAAAAAGCCTCGCAATTGCGGGGCTTTATTTTGACCAGAGTAAATAGAGCTAATAATGAAAGATGTATTTAAACCTAACGGCCTTGGTATAAAGCGTATATTTAAAGCAACGTATTGTTCATACCTTGGTTTTAAAGCGGCCTTTATAGAAGAAGCGGCTTTTAGGCAAGAGTTGCTACTTAGCATTATTTTGCTACCCATTTCTTTTTGGCTAGCTTCATCGGTATTACATTGGGCATTGTTAGTAAGTACATTACTGATCATATTGATTGTGGAATTACTTAATTCAGCAATAGAAGCGCTCACTGATCGCGTAAGTACAGAGCGCCATGTATTATCGGGGCGTGCGAAAGATATGGGATCTGCAGCGGTAACACTCTCATTAATGATCCTTACGATCGTGTGGGGTGCAAGTTTGTATATAAAGTTATTTCAGTAAACCCTCTATATAAACCAATTAATACACCTGAAATGTTAATAAAGTGCTAGTTATGTTGTGTTTTTAGCGCATTTAGCTCAAATACTCAGCGAACAGTCATTTATTTCAAGTTTTCTTCAAAAAAGGGTTGATCTGTTTTCGGATCTCCCTATAATGCGACCCCACTGAGACGGCAGAGCGCAACGCATAGCGAGGCAAGAGCTACTTAGTAAGTCGAGTAAAACTTACTTTTAAAA
>NZ_PNDP01000088.1:0-24195 GCF_005886415.1 Pseudoalteromonas sp. S327
CTGATAGCTGATAGCTGATAGCTTTAACACTTATCTATCAAAGCTTAAAAAACCTGCTTGCTTAATTATCCATCTAAGCGTAAAATGCGCGCTCATTTCGGCTTTTACACTATTAATTCCTTGCCTTAAACCGACCGGCCGAAACGGTAGAAGGCTCTATTAACCGTAAGGAATATCCATGCGTCATTACGAAATCGTATTCATGGTTCACCCTGATCAGAGTGAGCAAGTATCTGGTATGATCGAACGTTATACTGGTTCTATCACTGAAGCTGGTGGTACTATCCACCGTCTTGAAGACTGGGGCCGTCGTCAACTGGCTTACCCAATCAACAAGCTTCACAAAGCTCATTATGTTCTTATGAACGTTGAAGCACCTACTGAAGTAATCAGCGAGCTAGAAACTACTTTCCGCTACAACGATGCAGTGCTTCGTAACTTAGTTATGCGTACTAAAAATGCAGTAACTGAAGCGTCTCCTCTTGCAAGAGAAGAGAAGAAAGAAGCACCAGCTGCTTAATTGTTTTGAGTCCTAGCATGGCACGTAGTCAGCAGTTAGTGTAATGGTTAGCCCATATATGAATCAGCTGGTTATATCGGGGGTTGTTTGTAAAACACCCAAGTTTAGCCAAAGCCCTGCAGGCATACCGCATTGTATTTTTGTTGTAGAACATAAATCGATGCAAACCGAAGCAGATCTTAACCGTAATAGTTACGTTAGGCTTCAGGTTGTTGCCAGTGGTAAGCAAATGCAACAACAGACTCAACATTTGCACGTTGGGCAGGCATTGCAAGTGAGTGGTTTTTTAAATCGCCACGAAGGTCGTAACGGCCTTAGCCAATTGATTTTGCATGCTCAGCATATAGAAAGAATTATTTGAGGAATTAATCTCATGGCACGTTATTTCAGACGTCGTAAGTTCTGCCGCTTTAAAGCGGAAGGCGTACAACAAATCGATTACAAAGATCTAGCTACTCTTAGAAACTATGTTACAGAAAGTGGCAAAATCGTACCTAGCCGTATTACAGGTACTAGCGCTAAATACCAGCGCCAGCTAGCAACTGCTATTAAGCGTGCTCGCTACTTAGCCCTTCTTCCATACACTGACTTACATAAGTAAGCAGCGGATTAACAGTTTTTAAAAGGTGTAGAAACATGCAAGTTATTCTACTAGATAAGATCGCTAACCTAGGTGGCCTAGGTGACCAGGTTGTTGTTAAATCTGGCTTCGCACGTAACTTCCTTTTCCCGCAAGGTAAGGCAGTTCCTGCAACTAAAGCAAACATTGAAACGTTTGATGCTCGTCGCGCAGACTTAGAAGCGAAAATCGCTGAACAGTTAACTGCAGCACAAGCACGCGCTGACAAACTAGAAGCATTAGCAGAAGTTACTTTAGTATCTAAAGCTGGTGACGAAGGTAAGCTATTCGGTTCAATCGGTACTCGTGACATCGCTGACGCTATCTCAGCTGTTGGTGTTGAAGTTGCTAAATCAGAAGTTCGTTTACCTCACGGTACTATCCGTGAAACTGGCGAATTCGACGTTGCAATCGCAGTACACTCAGACGTAACAGCTACTATTAAAGTAATCGTTATTGCTGAAGCTTAATTTTTAATTAAGCCCAAAAAGCCGTGCTTTTAGCGCGGCTTTTTTGTATCTAAAATTCCTCTTTAATACCCATCTAATAGCTCTATATAAAATTATTTAACTATTTTTATTATTAGTTTAAACCTTTCTTGTCTGTCTTTGCGTCTTAGTAATCAATACACTCATTAATACACGTTTTTAAATAAAAATAATTAAAAGGCGACATCACGGATGTTACACACAAAACCCGAGCACACGCCCCTATGCGACCTTGCACTCATTGAGCGTGTTAAAGCGGGGGATCAAAATGCCTATAAGGCATTATATGAGCTGCATATAAAGCGTGTTTACGGTTTATGTTTGCGCTTATTGGCCGATGAAGCGCACGCTGAAGATGCTGCCCAAGAGGTGTTTGTGCAGGTGTGGCATAAAATAGCGCAGTTTGACGGGCGCTCACAATTTTCTACTTGGCTATACAGCGTAGCAAGCAACATTGCGATTAGTTATGTACGCAAGCATAAAAGCTGGTTAAACAAAGTAGTGAGCATAGAACAAAGCGGTATGGATGAGCAAAGCGCGCAAAGTTGTAAAGGATTAAACGGGTTAGATAAATTAATTGTTCGCCTACCAGAGCGCGCCCGCATGGTGTTTGTTTTATATGCCATTGAAGGCTACCGCCACGAAGAAATAGCCCAGCAATTGGGAATGGCAGTGGGGTCGAGTAAGTCGCAATATCATCGTGCAAGGCAGTTATTACAAGAGTGGTACGAGTATGAGTAAACAAAATTTTGATGACTACTTAAACGAGTCTTTAAACAATTTAAATAAAGACATAGCGCCCAATAAAGCACTTTGGCAGGGCATTGAGCACGCCATAGTTACAGCTAAGCCACCTGCTGTTAAAGCGCCATTATGGCCTAAATTGAGCGCTATTGCTGCGTGCAGTGCAGCGGCGTTATTAGCAATAAATATATTTATGAGCAATAACGAGCCAAGCCAAGTGGCTGCTATGAGCGATTATTTTAAAGCGCAAAAGCAAAGTTTATTAGTGCAGTACAAAAACCTGGATGCACTTACTAATAACTGGCAAGCACAGTTACAAGAGCTTGAAGAAGCAGAGCAAGCAATTAAACAGGCACTTGAAAGCGAGCCACAAAATCAGGCATTACTGACCATGTTGGCGCAAGTTTACCAGCAACAACTCGACTTAATTAACAAGGTGCATGCACCGCGTTGGCAGCAAATATAGGGGAATAACATGAAAGCAATTTTACTTGGGCTAAGCCTATTACCACTGAGCGTTTTAGCGGGCGAAAAAATAGATAAGCAAATAGAGGTGCCAAACGGCGGCACTATTTTTATTGAAAACCAACGCGGCGATGTAAACATAACCGGCTGGGATAAAAACGAATTTAAAGTCTCAGGCGAGCTTGATGACAAGGCCGAAGGATTTGAGCTTAAAACGACAGGCGATAAAACCGAATTTATAGTAAAAATGCCACGCAATTTGGGATGGGGTAACAATGGAGATGGCTCTAACTTAACAGTATTTATGCCAAAAAGCAGTCGCTTAGAATTTGCTGGTGTAAATGTGTCAGTGACTGCAAAAACACTTAAAAAAGGCGCTGAGGTTGATGTTGTTAATGGTGAAATTACGGTAAATGACATTAGCGGCACTGTTAAATTAAGCACCGTAAATGGCGATGTAAACGCACAGAACTTAAGCGGCAATATTCAATTTGAAACCGTAAACGGTGAAATTAACGATAGGCAATCAAGTGGCGAGCTGCGTTTTAGTGCCGTAAATGGCGATATTAAATCAAGCACAACCGCAAACGACGTACGATTAGAAAACGTAAATGGCGATATCGATTTTACATTATCGAGCATAAAAAGCTTACGTATTAATACTGTAAACGGCGAAGCTGAAATACACATCAGTGAGTTGCTAAAAGGGGCTGATGTTCGCTATGAGTCGGTAAGTGGTGATGCTGATTTTTACTTCCCGCAAAGCGTGTCGGCTCAGTTTGAGATTAAAGCGCACGCCAACGGTAAAATTATTAATAAAGTTACCAACGATAAAGTGACTAAAGCTAAATATGGCCCTTCTAGTGATTTAGAGTTTAGTGCCAATGGTGGCAGCGCAAGTGTTGAAATGGATACTATAAGCGGGCGAATTGAGCTGCGAACTAAATAACGCTAATTAGCGTTGATGATTACAAAAAGCAGGAAAAGATTTCCTGCTTTGCTATTTGCACAGCCCCGCCAAGTCGATAGAATAGAGCCATTCAATTTTAGTACTGTGAAGTTATGGCCAAACCAGATAAGCAAGTCGATACCCTTAAAGTTCCTCCCCATTCAATAGAAGCTGAACAATCTGTTTTAGGTGGCTTAATGCTTGATAACCAAGCTTTTGACCGCGTAGCTGAGCTGGTTGTTGCGCAGGACTTTTATACCCGCACCCATAAGCTTATTTTTGAAGCCATGACCGCGCTTGCTGAAGTGGGCGATCCGATAGATTTAATCACAATTTCAGAAAGTCTTGAAAAAAATAACCAACTAGCAGGCATTGGTGGTTTTGCTTACTTAGCTGAAATAGCTAAAAACACCCCAAGTGCTGCGAATATCGATGCATACGCCAATATTGTGCGTGAGCGCGCGGTAGTACGCGAAATGATTGGCGTAGCTAATGAAATAGCCGAAGCTGGTTTTAACCCAGAAGGGCGCACCAGCCACGACTTATTAGACTTTGCCGAGAGTAAAGTATTTAAAATTGCTGAGCAACGTACAAAAAGTACCGAAGGCCCGCAAAGCATTCATAACATTCTTGAAAAAACCGTCGATAAAATCGAAGAGCTATACCAGTCGCCGCAAGACGGTGTAACCGGTGTAAGCACTGGGTATGCTGATTTAGATAAAATGACAGCAGGTATGCAGCCTTCTGATTTAATTATTGTTGCAGCACGTCCTTCAATGGGTAAAACCACCTTTGCGATGAACCTTGCTGAGCACGCCGCAATGACGCAAGACAAGCCTGTGCTTATTTACTCATTAGAGATGCCCTCTGAACAAATTATGATGAGGATGTTGGCATCACTTGGTCGTATTAACCAAACTAAGGTACGTACTGGCCAGCTAGATGATGACGATTGGGCACGCCTTTCATCAACTATGGGGCTGTTGATGGAAAAAGGCAAAATGTATGTTGATGATGCATCGGGGCTTACACCTACCGATGTGCGTTCACGTGCAAGACGTATAGCGCGCGACCACGGTGGTATTAGTATGATCATGGTCGATTACCTTCAGTTAATGCGCGTACCTAGTTTATCAGATAATCGTACTTTAGAGATTGCCGAAATATCGCGTTCATTAAAAGCGCTCGCTAAAGAGTTACAGTGCCCGGTTATTGCGCTTTCGCAGCTAAACCGTACGCTAGAGCAACGTGCCGATAAACGCCCAATTAACTCAGATTTACGTGAGTCGGGTTCGATAGAGCAAGATGCCGATTTAATCATGTTTATATATCGTGATGAAGTGTACAACGAAGACAGCACTGAAAAAGGCATCGCCGAAATTATCATAGGTAAACAGCGTAACGGCCCAATTGGTAAAGTGCGCTTAACCTTCCAAGGGCAATTTTCTCGCTTTGATAATTACGCGGGGCCAGCAGTTGATGATGAATACTAATGCGCCTAGCCACTGCCGAAATTAACCTAACCGCCCTTGCGCATAACTTATCGCAGGTAAAACGTTTTGCGCCAAATAGCAAAATAATGGCGGTATTAAAAGCCAATGCGTATGGGCATGGTTTAGTAAAAATTGCCCAGCACTTAAATAGTGCTGATGCATTTGCTGTTGCCCGAATTGATGAAGCCCTCGCACTGCGCGCCGGTGGTTTAACAAAGCCAATAGTACTGCTTGAAGGTTTTTTTAATAAAGCCGACTTACCTATTTTATTGGCTAATAATTTTCAAACTATTGTGCACGACGAAAACCAGCTTGCAGCAATAGAAAATACCACCTTAGATGCGCCAATTACTTGCTGGCTAAAAATAAACACCGGCATGCACCGATTAGGCATAGCACCGGAGCAGTTTGACGCATTTTATAGCCGCTTGCAGCGCACACCCAATGCTAAAAGCACCATTAATTTGATGACCCATTTTTCGTGTGCCGATGATACGCACAATACTAAAACGGCACAGCAAATTAGCTTATTTGATACGCTTGTAAAGGGCATAGACCAAGCACATTGTTTATCAAACTCGGCCGGTATTATAGCTTGGCCAGCAGGACACGGTGATTGGATACGCCCAGGACTTATGCTTTATGGGGTGTCGCCAATGGCAAACTGCACAGGGCAAGAACACAATTTAAAGCCGGTCATGCGTTTAACCACAAAGGTGATTGCAGTGCGTGATGTTGCCGCCCATGAGCGAGTAGGGTACGGAGGCCGTTGGCAAAGTGATAAACCAACCCAATTAGCCGTAGTGGCTATGGGTTATGGCGATGGCTATCCGCGTCATGCCAAAGAAGGCACACCGGTTATGATTGCAGGGCAGCGTTACGGTATTGTAGGCAGTGTGTCTATGGATATGATAAGCATTGATATAGGCGAAAACGAGCACAATGTTAAAGTAGGCGACAGCGTTACAATGTGGGGGCCGGAGCTTCCGGTTGAAGAAATAGCCCACTGCGCCGATACTATCCCTTACGAATTACTGTGTAATATTACACCGCGCGTAAGTTACGAGTACCAGCGATAGTTAATAAGTGATATTTATTCTTTAATAAAGTAAATATCACTAAAGCCCATACGGGCAAATTCTTGGTCACGAAAGTTACGTACAGCCGAAGAGCCTTTTGAGGTCACTTCTATTTGGCGTACCATGTTTAAGTAGTTGGTTAAATCAATACCTTCGGCAGCGGCAATAGCTTGATACATGTCGTGGTATTTGTCTTTTGCGAAGTTAATTTCGCGCGGTTGGTTTTTAAATGTATAGGTTATTCTGCGTGCCATAATAAGCTCAGCTAATTGAGTGTGAGTGTAATTTTACACTGTATTGAACTGGCATTGAACGATTTGTTGAAATCAAATAATTAAAAGTAGAGTTTAAAATGAAATTATCAGTAGAGATCAGTAAATACCCACTTCATCAAGATTACATTCCGTTTATTAAGGGCTTTATTGACCGTTTGAACGAATACGACAACTTAAAAGTGATCACCAATACGCTTTCTACGCAAATTTTTGGCGATTACGATTTAGTAATGCAAGTGCTAAACACCGAAATTAAACGCTCGTACGAAGAGTTTGGTAAGGCTATTTTTGTTTGTAAGTTTTTATCTGGCGATTTATCTCCAGAGTAATCGCCTTTATTTAACGTGTATTAAAAACGGTAACCACACACATGGATTTTTTAACACAAACCTTAAGTGGTTTTACAGCAATGTCGCATTGGGAATATATTGCGGTAGGGTTGTCTATTGCTTATTTATTACTGGCAATAAAAGAAAGCCTATGGTGCTGGCCTGCCGCTTTTTTTAGCACGCTTATTTACACCATAATGTACTGGAATGGCGCGCTGCTTATGGAGTCGCTACTCAATTTTTATTACATGTACATGGCTGTATTTGGTTGGATGGTATGGCGCAAAGGCAAAGCAGATAATATTAGTATTACCTCATGGTCTACACAACGCCACGCCATTCTTATAGGCGCTACGAGCTTAGCGGCCATTATTATTGGCTATGTAATGCAAAACTACACCCACGCCGATTTTGCCTACCTAGATAGCTTTACAACCTGTTTTGCGGTGGTAACTACGTATTTAGTTGCTAAAAAAGTACTCGAAAACTGGCTGTATTGGATTGTTATTGATGCGGCCTCTATGTATTTGTATTACGAAAAAGGCTATTACCCAACGCTCGCGCTATTTATTTTTTACACTATTATGGCCGCGTGGGGATTTAAAACCTGGTACGAAGAGTACGAGCAAAGCCAAGCTAAGCCATTAGCGCAATTATAACGCATGTACCGTAATCCAAATATTGCCGCGTTATGTCGTGAGTTTGTGGCACCTGAGCACGTGCTACAAACCACTAAATTAGTGAATGGTTTAAGTAACGACAATTACCTAATAAAAACTGCACAGCAAGACTACTTATTAAAATGCTACAAATCGCATTGGCCTAAAATAGGGCTACAAGCCCAAACTGCACTTAGCCAGCATAACGTTTGCCCTAAACCCATTTGGCTCGATAAGGCTAACAGGCGAGCTGCATTTCGCTATATTTGTGGTGATATTGCTACTAATAATTACAGTATTGACCTAGTTGAGAAGTTGGCACGCGTTCATAGTTACCCTCTAGCTACACAGCCAATGGATATTGCAAAAGAGCTTGCGTATTACGCTACTAGCAATATATATCAACAGCACAGCCGCTTAATTGAAGATACGCTAAGCGCCATTAGTGACATGCCCTACAACAGTGGCTTTTGTCATAACGATTTAGTTAAAGATAACCTAATAGTAAATTCAAGTGGCATGTATTTAATTGACTTTGAATATGCGCAATCAAACGACGTGTATTTTGATTTAGCGGCACTTGCGGTTAGCTTAGAGCTAAATGCGCACGCAGAGCACACTTTGCTTGAGCAATACAGTGTCCAGCAAGCAATACCCAGTGAGTTTTATTGCGCTTATGACAAGCTACGTTACTTTAAAGTGGTGTTTTTGGTGTTGTGTATAGGGTGGTATGAGCAGCGCGACATAAATAATAAGGCAAGCACATTACGCGCGCAGCTAAATAAGTTATTAAACGAGATAAAAGATTAAAGCCCGCCAAAACGCGCGGCAAGCTCTTTGTACTTTGCTACTTCGTCAGCATCAAATTGGGGTTCACCGTTTTCATCTTCAGACTTGGCAATAAGCAAGCTCTCACGAGCAAGGCGTTTTACCCGCTCGGCTTTTACACCTAAAAACTCAGCCACTTGCTCAGTCGACATTAAACTCATAATTACATCCTCTATATAATCCGTAAGCATTCAGAACATGTTGCCAAACGGTTACTATTTTTTTATCGAATACCAATAAATAGCTTGTTTTTGGCAAGTTGTGAAGTGTTTTATCAAAAACAGTTTGATTTATAGGCATATAACTCAATGATGCTGGTATTTATTTAAAGATCTCTTTATTATTGCCAGTGCTAAAGCATTGATATCGCGAGTTAGTGTTTTGGCAACAAATGTGCTCTTGTGGTGAAATGGATATCACGTGGCCCTCCGGAGGCTAAGTTCTAGGTTCGATTCCTAGCAAGAGCGCCATTTGCTTTTTATTGTTTTCCTGTTTACGTCTACCTTCATTTTAGTAGTCCTTTATGGTTATATGGTATTACCCTCAACTCAAAAAGTAGACTTTTAGGGTTAAATAATGCTATTTAGTAGGCATATTTAATTGTAGAAAACGCTTCTGCCATGCTCATCGCGTTACCCATTTCAGAGCTCACTCCAGGTATGTTTGTTGACAGTGTTACCAAACAGCATGAAGGGCTCAACAGTATAAAAATAAAAACCAGTGGCTTAGTGCGAAACCAGGCAATTATAAAACGCTTAGTAACCGAAGGCGTTTTAGAGCTGCTTATCGACTTTACCAAAGGCGATGCCGCCATACCCGATAAGTACAAACCTAAGAGTGCGCCGCCACAAAAGAGCACCACTTCAAGCAGTAAAACAAAACCACCCGCTGTAAAACCTGCGATTACCCTTGAGCAAGAATTTGCCAAAGCCAGCATTAACTTTGAGCAGCATAATCGCAAGCTGCAAGCTTTGTATGGCGATGTAACCACAGGGCTATCGGTTAATTTAAAGGTGATTGATGAAATGGCTAACGATATAGTCAGCTCGGTATTTAGAAATACCAGCGCAATGACCATTTTAACCCGCATAAAAGACAAACATAGCTACAATTGGCGCCACATGATTAACTGCGCTATTTTCACCGCCGTATTTGCTAAATATTTAGGATACAAAGAAGAAGCCGTGCAGCAGCTTGCTATGGGCGCGTTACTTCACGACTTAGGGCAAGCTAAACTCCCGCAGGGGATTATTTCTAGGCCAAGTAAACTCACTAGCAGCGAAATGGATATTATTAAACGGCATGTGGCTCAAGGTTTAGGTTTGGTTAAAGGTGAAAAAGGCATTACCCCCCTTATACTCGACATGATAGTTAACCATCATGAGCGATTAGATGGCTCAGGCTATCCGCGTGGTATTACAGCTGAGAAGCTTAGTCGCCCAGCGCGCATAATGGCGATTGTTGATGTGTACGATGCGCTAACAGCCGATAGGCCCCATCAAGAAGGGGATGAACCCATTAATGCGCTGCGTTATTTGTTGGCTAACAAAGAGCTATTTGATGCAGAGCTAGTACAGCACTTTATTAAATGTTTAGGTGTGCACCCAGTAGGCACTATTGTTAAATTAACTAATGAGCGATTAGCTCTCGTGCTCGAGGGCAATAAATCAAATCCCATCAAGCCTAAAGTTAAGCTATTTTATAATGCTAAACACGGGCACCACGTCACCCCTAAAGACTTAGACTTAAATGAGCCTGATCAAAGTATTAAAATAGTGTCGAGTATCAAGCCACTCGACTATCAAATTAATTTGGCTCGTTTGTTAAAAGAGCACTTGTTGAATTAGCTTTTTTACAGCGTTTAAGTTTTTCGCGTTTAGCAGAAATATAAGCGCCTAAAAAACAACTCGCCATTAACGTTAGCCATAATAATGTTCCTTGCTGTACATGCAGTGCAATACAGCAAAAAGCTAACGACACTAATGCATTTAGCATGGCTCCTAACCAGTAATGGTTTACGGGGTTATCGCATTGGCCGGCTTGTGTGCAGGCACAATAGTTTGCTTTATAAAAACAAAACACACTGGTGCCACAAAAAATGAGCCCTGCAATAATAAGTAAAATGATCACCTATTTGCTTCCTTTGTGATTTTGTAATGAGTTTAAAATGCAGGGAATTACAAGTCAATCTAAATGATAATTAATTACAATTAGAGTATAAGCTCTAATAACACATTTCTGCTCCGATGAGTTTTAAATAGTTGTTAAAATGTAGTTAAAAAACGTGTTTTTTGGTGTTTTTTGTCGCTTTGTTACAGTTTTTTATAAAAAATTAAGGTAGTGTAGCCAAGTTTAAAATCCTAATAACAACACATAGATACCCAAACGCTTGTTTGGTTAAGGACACAACAATGAAATTTTCTAAAACTCTTATTGCAGCTTCGCTTGCATTTGTTTCGGCTGATAGTTTTGCAGCCGCGTTTCAATTAGCAGAGCAAAACGCGTCAGGTTTAGGCCGTGCATACGCAGGTGAAGCATCTATCGCAGATGATGCGTCTGTTGTTGCTCGCAACCCTGCATTAATGACTTTATTTAAAGATAAGCAACTTAGTGTTGCTGCTATTGGTGTAATTCCAGATGTGAGCTTAGAAGGAACGCAAACCAATAACGGTATTGATCCAAGTGCCCTAGATGATGACAGCATAGCACCAAGCGCAGTAGTACCTGCCGCTTACTTTACTATGCCGTATAACGATAAAGTATCACTAGGTTTTGGCGCGTTTTCTAACTTTGGTTTATCTACAGAGTTTAACGATGAGTACGTAGCGGGCCAAATTGCAGGCGAGACAGAAATTTTCACCGTTAACCTTAATGCAAGCGTTGCTTATAAAGTAACTGAGCAATTTAGCTTTGGTATTGGCTTAAACTACATTTATGCAGATGCAACCGTAATCCGTAAAGTAGGCGCTAATACAAGTGGCTTTGATTTTGGTGCTGATGCAGTAAACCTTCAAGGTGACGACACTGGCCTAGGTTTAAACGTTGGTTTAATGTACCAACTAGACGAAAATAGCCGTTTTGGTTTTAACTACCGCAGCGAAACAGACATCACATTTGAAGGTGATTTCTCAAATGACTTACCAGTAGCTGTAGGCGGCACTGGTGGTGCACAACTACCGGGTTCTGTAGAGCTAACGTTACCAGCTATTGCTGAGTTTTCTGGTTCTCACCAGTTAGATGAAAAACTTGGCTTACACTACAGCGTATTATGGACAGGTTGGAGCAGCTTTGAGTCACTAGAAGCACAAGTAACTGCACCAACAGGCGATAAGTTTGTTGCTTTTGAAAAACAAGAGCAGTTTGACGATGCGTTTCGTTACTCTATCGGCACAGATTACCAATACAACGAAGACTTATTACTTCGTGCAGGTGTAGCGTTTGATGAGTCGCCAGTATCGCAAACTCACCTGTCTATCTCTATTCCTGATACAGACCGCTTTTGGTTCTCGTTTGGTGGTAACTACACTATCGACACGCAATCAAATGTTGATTTAGGTGTAAGTATTATTCGTGGTAAAACACAAACATTTACAGAAGCTGATGAGTCAGGCAGTGAGTGGGGCTTCGAGTCTAAAGGCCACGCTGTACTTGTTGGCGCTCAGTACAACTACAAGTTTTAATGTAGCTGTGCCTTGTGGTTAATCGCAGGGCACAAAAAAGCCGCTCACTTTAACAGTGAGCGGCTTTTTTAATGCCTGCTAAATTGCTTTAGCAGGCAACTAAAATTATAAGCTTTCTATTTTAGTTTTTTGCTCAAGTAGCTTGGTTTTAGCATCAGTGAATTCAGCGAGCTTCGCGTTTTCTTTTGCAAGTACGGCTTCTGGTGCGTTATTTACAAACTTTTCGTTAGCCAGCTTGTTTTGCACTTGGGCTAGGCCTTTTTCTGCTTTTTCGAGTTGCTTGTTAATACGTGCAAGCTCTGCTTCAACGTCAATTAAGCCCGCCATAGGGATCATAATTTCAAGGTTGCCAACATAGGATGTTGCACACGCTGGTGCATCGTCTTTGTTTTCAAGCAGTGTGAACGATTCAAGTTTAGCAAGCGAGGCAATAAATGACTCGTTCTCGTTAATACGGCGCACATCATCGCTTGACGCGTTAGCTAGCAACACGTTAAGTGGCTTACTTGGGCTAATGTCCATCTCACCACGAATAACACGAATTGCTAAAATAAACTGTTTAACCCACTCTAAGTCGTCCATAGCTTGGGCATCAACGTTTGCTTCATTATAAACAGGGAAGCCCTGTACCATGATGCTGGTGCCTTTAGTTTCAAGCCCTGCCAGTGGTGCAACGCGCTGCCAAATAGTTTCGGTAATGTATGGCATCATTGGGTGCATTAAGCGCAGTAGGCTTTCTAGTACCGTAATGAGTGTATTACGTGTACCACGTTGCTGTGCTTCATTGCCTTTAAATAATACCGGCTTAGTCAGCTCTAAGTACCAATCACAGAACTGGTTCCAAGTGAATTCGTAAAGTGTGTTAGCGGCTAAATCAAAGCGGTAGTTATCAAGGTGCTCAGTGTAGGTTTTAACCGTTGCTTCAAACTGACCTAATATCCAACGATCGGCTAATGAGAACTCTTTTTGTGCATCGTTGAAGCCACAATCTTGCTCTTCTGTGTTCATTAATACGTAACGGCTTGCGTTCCATAGTTTATTACAGAAGTTACGGTAACCTTCTAGGCGGTTCATATCCCAGTTGATATCACGACCGGTTGATGCCATTGCTGCAAGGGTAAAGCGAAGCGCATCGGTACCGTGTGCTTCAATACCATTTGCAAATACTTTGCGCGTGTCTTTTTCAATTTTAGCGGCAAGTTTAGGCTGCATCATGTTGCCAGTACGCTTTTGTACTAAATCTTCAAGCTCGATGCCGTCAATCATATCTAGTGGGTCAAGTACGTTACCTTTTGACTTAGACATTTTATCGCCGTTGTCATCACGTATTAGGCCAGTAACATACACTGTTTTAAACGGCACTTGTGGCTTACCATTTTCATCTTTTATAAAGTGCAGCGTCATCATGATCATACGCGCAACCCAGAAGAAAATAATATCAAAACCCGTTACTAACACGTCAGACGGGTGGAAGGTTTTTAAATCATCCGTGTTCTCTGGCCAACCTTGCGTTGAGAACGTCCACAGCGCAGATGAGAACCAGGTATCAAGTACGTCTTCGTCTTGGCTTAGCGCAACATCATCGGCAATGTTGTTGTCGCGGCGTACTTCAGCTTCATCGCGGCCAACGTAAACGTTGCCTTCGCTGTCGTACCAAGCTGGAATACGGTGACCCCACCAAAGCTGGCGTGAAATACACCAATCTTGTACGTCGTTCATCCACGAGAAGTACATGTTCTCGTACTGTTTAGGCACAAACTGAATGTCGCCATTTTTAACGGCATCTTTTGCAGGTTCTGCAAGTGGTGCAACACGTACATACCATTGGTCGGTAAGGAGTGGCTCAATGACTACACCAGAGCGGTCGCCGTAAGGTACAGTTAACGCATGGTCTTCGATTTTTTCGAGTAAACCAAGTTCTTCAAATTCTGCGATAATCGCTTTACGCGCAGCAAAACGGTCTAGGCCGTGTAAGCGCTCAGGAATTGGCGCATCAAACTCAAGTTCTTTACCGTCAAAGGTGTATGTTTCACCTTGGCTTAGAATAGCTGCGTTTTTATCGAAAATATTGATCATTGGCATTTTATGACGCTTGCCAACTTCGTTATCGTTAAAGTCGTGTGCAGGGGTGATTTTTACACAGCCCGTGCCTTTGTCTTTATCAGCGTGTTCATCTGCAACAATTGTGATACGACGATTTACGATAGGCAGTAAAATCTCTTTACCAATTAAATCTGTGTAGCGTTCGTCATCAGGGTTTACTGCAACACCTGAGTCACCTAGCATGGTTTCTGGACGTGTTGTTGCTACGACAATGTAGTCTTTGCCGTCTTGTGTTTTAACGCCATCAGCAAGAGGGTAGCGCAAATTCCACATGTGGCCTTGTTTGTCTTTGTTTTCAACTTCAAGGTCTGAAATAGCGGTGTGTAATTTTGGATCCCAGTTTACTAGGCGTTTACCGCGATAAATTAGGTTTTCTTTGTGAAGACGTACAAAGACTTCTTTAACCGCTTCAGATAAGCCATCGTCCATCGTAAAGCGTTCACGGTCCCAATCAACCGATGCGCCAAGACGGCGAAGCTGCTTAGTGATAGTACCGCCAGATTCGTTTTTCCATTCCCAAATTTTATTAATAAAATCTTCGCGGCCTAAATCGTGACGTGTTTTACCTTCTTCAGCGTGTAGTTTACGCTCAACCAACATTTGCGTTGCAATACCCGCGTGGTCAGTACCTACTTGCCATAATGTGTTGTTACCTTGCATACGCTTAAAACGCGTAAGGGTATCCATTATTGTATCTTGGAAGGCGTGGCCCATGTGCAAGCTACCGGTGACATTTGGCGGCGGGATCATGATCGAATACGGTACGCCTTGGCCAGATGGCTTAAAGTAGCCTTTTTGTTCCCAGTCTTGGTATAGCGACTGTTCAATATCTTGCGGATTGTAGGTTTTATCCATTACACAGAACCTTAAATAAGTACTTAAATTAGTTGGTTAGCTTTATCCTAAACGGCTAGCTATTAATCTCTTGCGTGCTGATATTGGCACCAAGTTGGCGCAGCTTTTTAAAGCGCTCACGAGCGGCTTGTTTAGCTACAGACTCTACTGGTACAAAATCAAAAACTTGGCTAAAACGCCTAATAAAATCAGGCAGGTTATTAGCTAAGTTAATTAAAACGTTACGTTTGCCAACAGGAGGCGTGGTGCCTATTTCTACTGGTGCGCCGGCTTTAGGGCCTTCGCCTTGCAGGTTATGCGGCACAAAACTGTCGGGATCAAATGCCCAAATGGTTTCGTCAATGGCATAGGCGGTGTGTTCGTTATCTACAAAAATAAATACACGATGCCCTAATCGATACTGCTCTGCGGCAATTTGAGCTGCTAAAGCAAAATGATCATCAGCCTGCGCATTAGATTCATCTTGTTGCTTTAGAACGAAAAATTGAGCATTCATGTTCATTGTATCGGGGTTTCCCATGACATTGAATGTGCACATAGTTGATACACATAAATTAAGAGGCAGATTTTGCCATATAACGGGGTTTGCTTCAATTAATACACAGATAATTACAGCAATAAAAAAGGCGCCAAATGGCGCCTTAATACAAGTTAAATAACCTAAGCTCTGGTTAAAATATTTTTGCCTATGGCAAATAAATTTAACGCTGTTAGCGCTAAAATACCTGCTGAGCGACTTTTCTAAATAAGGCTCAGGTTAATTAGGTTATTAGTCGTGCGTAGCTTCGCTTACACCCGCTCGGTTTAATAAATACTGAGTAAGCATAGGAACAGGGCGACCCGTTGCACCTTTTTTAGCGCCACTGCGCCACGCGGTACCGGCTACGTCTAAGTGAGCCCAGTTATACTTTTTAGTAAACTTAGATAAGAAACACGCTGCGGTAATAGTACCAGCAGAGCGCCCACCTAAGTTTGTAAAATCGGCAAATGGGCTATCGAGTTGATCTTGATAGTCATCCCACAGTGGTAACTGCCATGCACGGTCGCCACTTTGCTCAGACGCTTTTAATAAATCATGCGCAAGTGGGTTGTGGTTTGACAGTAAACCTGTTGCGTGTGCACCAAGGGCAACAATACATGCGCCTGTTAGTGTTGCTACGTCAATTACTGTTTCTGGGTCAAAACGCTCAACGTAAGTTAACGCATCACATAATACTAATCGGCCTTCAGCATCAGTATTAAGCACTTCTACGGTTTGCCCCGACATGGTTGTTAAAATATCGCCAGGGCGATACGCGTTAGAGCTTGGCATGTTTTCACAGCCGGCTAAAACGCCAATTACGTTAATAGGCAGCTGCATTTGTGCCAGTGCGCGCATAGCGCCAATTACACCGGCTGCGCCGCCCATGTCGTATTTCATTTCATCCATGGCTTCGCCTGGCTTAATTGAAATACCGCCTGAGTCAAACGTTAAACCTTTACCTACTAGCACAATAGGCGCTTGCTCATCGCTTGCACCTTTGTAGTTAATAACCGACATAACCGATTCGTTATCACTGCCGCGACCAACTGCTAAGTACGAGTTCATACCTAGTTCGGCCATTTTTTCTTCGCCAATAATATCAACGGTGATGTTGTCAAAATTGCTAGCCAGCTCTTGCGCTTGTTCGCCTAAATAAGCAGGGTTACAAATATTAGGTGGCATGTTGGCTACGTCTTTACATAGCTTACTACCTGCGGCAATGGCTAAGCCATGCTCAATAGCGCTTTCACCAATGGTCAGCTCGCGACGTGTTGGTACGTTAAACACAATTTTACGAAGTGGACGACGAGGGTCTACTTTTTTGCTTTTTAGCTGGTTAAATGTGTATAGGCAATCTTGTGTTGTTTCTACCGCTTGGCGAACCTTCCAGTAGGTATCACGACCTTTAACGTGTTGCTCTGTTAAAAAGCACACCGCTTCCATTGAGCCGGTTTCGTTTAAGGTATTAATTGTTTTAGAAATTATTTGCTTATATTGCTTATCATCAAGCTCGCGCTCTTTACCACAGCCAACAAGCAATACGCGCTCGCTTAAAACGTTAGGTACATGATGCAATAATAACACTTGCCCCGGCTTACCTTCTAGGTCGCCACGGCGTAGTAAATTTGAGATATAACCATCGCTGATTTTATCGAGTTGTTCACCAATGGGGGATAACCTACGTGGTTCGTAAACGCCAACGACAATACACGCGCTGCGTTGTTTTTCTGGGCTACCACTTTTTACGTTAAATTCCATTGTTACTCCTGGTTGTGAGTCATATACGTTATTAATTGGGGCTAAAAAAATAAAATCTAGTCTTCGCTACGTAACTTATGTAGAGATAATCTTAATTTTAGCTGATTTTTTCTGACTCTTTCTGTTTGATTGAACTTTATATGTTTAAGGGCTACTAATGCAACAATATATCGTGCACTTAGGTAGGATAATTAATTTTGTTAGCTTATAATAACGACTTATTTACCAGATAAAACTGGGTAAAATAGCTACTTTATTATCAAATTATCACTATTGTAGTGAAATTCTATGTTTAACAGGGGCGAGCATTGCTTATTTTTCGTTATTTGACCGCAGAGGTTTTAAAATCGCAGGTCGCCGTATTTTTAACTTTAATGACCATTTTTGTGTCACAAAAGTTTGTGGTTATTTTAGGAGATGCCTCTGAAGGGAGCATTCCTGCCAAGTTAGTATTATCGATGATTGCGCTTAAATTGCCGCAATTAGCTTCGCTGATCCTGCCATTGAGTATATTTTTGGGAATTATTTTAGCCTACAGCCGCATTTACGCCGACAGCGAAATGACCGTTCTTAAAGCCTGTGGGGTGAGTGAGTGGTATGTGGTACGCGTTACTTTAATTTCGAGTGTGGGTTTGGCTATATTAGCAGCCTCTCTCACCATGTACCTTGCGCCGTGGGCGAGTGAGCAAGAGTACCAATTAAAAGAGCAAGCCAAAGCCGATGCGGGTTTATCTGCGTTAAGGGCTGGGCGGTTTCAACAAACCGGTAATGAAAAAGCCGTGGTGTTTATTCATAACATTGAAAACGGCGGTAAAGAGCTTAACAAAGTATTTGTAGCGCAGCTGCCGGATACCGAAAAAGATGACCTTGCACGTTTAGTGTATGCCGAACAAGGCGTGGTGGTAGAGGCAATAAACGGTGAGCAACAATTAGTGCTAACTGATGGCAAACGCTACGAAACCGATGGCAAAACACCGGCGCTTAATTTAACGCAGTTTGATGGCTACAGCGTACAAATACGCGAGCAAGAAATAGAGCATCAGCGCCGTAAATTAGAAGCAATACCTACTAATCAACTATTGCCACTCAATACCTCTGAATCTATAGCCCAGTGGCAGTGGCGTATTGCAATACCGCTTTCTATTCCGTTACTAACGTTAATAGCAGTACCGCTAAGTGTGGTTAATCCTCGCCAAGGTAAATTTGCTAAATTAGTGCCAGCCATTAGCTTGTACTTAGGTTATTTTATCTTACTTAATGCTGCAAAATTTGCCGTAGAAGATGGCAAAATACCGCCTTCAATTGGTTTGTGGTGGATTCACTTAAGCGCTTTATTTATAGGTAGTTTATTAATTATAAAAGGTCGCCCATTGGGGGCCTGGCTTAAAGCCGTTGTAACAAAACGGGAGTTAAGCGCATGATGAAGACACTCGATTGGTACTTAGGCCGCAGCATTTTACAAACCACCGGATTTGCTTTGTTGGTGCTAGTAGGGATTAGTACATTAATTAAGTTTATTGATCAGCTAAAGTCGGTTGGTCGTGGCAGTTACGATTTAATGACCGCAACGCTTTACACCTTTTACAGTATGCCGGGCGATTTAGTTATATTCTTCCCGATGGCGGCGCTTATTGGTGGCTTAACAGGCTTAGGTGCACTGGCTTCAAACAGTGAGCTGGTGGTAATGCAAGCTGCGGGTATGTCGCGCTTGCAAATTATAGGCTCGGTAATGAAAACCGCCGTGTTTATGGCTGTGTGTATGATGGCTCTTGGTGAGTGGGGCGCACCAGAGGCGCAACAACACGCCAAAGAAATGCGTAATCAGGCAATTTATGGCGGCGATGTATTCAATGCACAAAAAGGCGTATGGGCTAAAGATGGCAACAACTTTATTAATATTGAAGATGTAGATCAAAACGGCCGTTTAAACGGTGTGCACATGTATCAATTTGATAAATCACTCGATTTAACTCAAATAACCAAAGCTAAAGTGGCCATTGGTCGTGATGAAGGTTGGCTATTACGCGATGTAAACAAGGTTCATATTAGTGATGAGCAAATAAGCAGTGAACACATTGATGAAGAGTTTTACCCTTCGCAATTAACGGGCGAAAAGCTTGGTGTTGTATCGGTAAAGCCTGAGTCGCTTTCCTTTACAGGGCTTTGGTCGTACTTAGGGTATTTACAGCAAAATGAGCAAGATACCAGCACCTATGAGCTGGCCTTGTGGCGTAAGCTAATGCAGCCTGTGTCTGTTGCCGTAATGCTACTGGTTGCACTGTCGTTTATATTTGGCCCGTTACGTACCGTTACCATGGGTGCGCGTATCATTATGGGTGTAGTAACGGGAATTGTATTTCACTTAATAAATGAGATATTTGGCCCTGTGGTAATGGTTTATCAAATACCCGCTATTATAGGCGCGGTACTGCCAAGTATACTATTTATAGGCTTTGCTACGTACATGATGAATAAGCGGGTATAGCCGTTATAAGCGCTTATTTAATACTAAAAAGGTGACCTATGGTCACCTTTTTAGTTTTTATAACGCGTTATTCAAAAACTAATACCAATCAGCTTAATTAAGTGATCAATTTTGAGGCTGGAAAAACATGTTGATAGCTAGGCATAAAAAATCGCTATTTAGTTGTTCTCGGCAATTGCTCCTGCATTGCTCTACCTTCTGCATCCATGTAGTCGTAAATAAGAATTTTTTACGCAGGTAGCGACAAGTTAGCCCGGCAAAATGATTAAGTATTATTGTGGGTTTGGTATAAATGGGTATTAATCTAGCTCGCGGTAAATACGTTTGTTTTCTTCTTTTGTAAGAGTAATTACCTCAGTTTTTGAGATATAGTCTTGCAGCGCTTTTTTGTTTTTAAAATCAATTAATACCACAAGGTTACCTAAGCCAAGCAGGGCACTTAGGCTGCGAACAATAGACTGCGGCCAACTAATTAAGCTTCCTTCATTAGTTTGTACTTTTAAACGCCATGCGCGCATGCCAATAGTTTGCCCGCTTTTAGTCCAAAAATAGCCAAAAAATACTAAAGTAACAATAACAAGTAAGGCACTTCGAATACTCGACAGCAGCAGTGACTCTTGAATAAGTGCCGATACATCTTCAGCACCATTTAAACTAATAACATCAAGTGAAATAAGCCCTTGTACGGCAAACAAATAGAGCACAACCGTTAACATAGCAAATGCAATAATAGCTAACGTATCATAAACTAACGACGCAAAACGACGCCAAAAACCAGCTCGTGGAAACTCACCCGACATAAATACACTCTCACTGTTAATATGCGCGCTAGTTTAGCAAAAAAGCTCACAAATACTAAGCGCTATAGTTCAGTGATATACCTTGGCGTTATTATTAGCTGTATTTAATACTTCAACCAGTAAACGACATTTTGCACAGGCTGTCTAAATGTTAAGCGGTTGATCAGGCTAATGTCATAAAACACTTGCTGCCACCCCTATTGTTTGTATAATGCTTGGCATAGAGACGAAGGCACATAAATAATCCTGAGCTCTAAAGTGGTTTTTCTTTATCTTCTCGTGTTTAGAAGGTTAAAGAAAAATGACGCCAGCGTGATGAAATTGGTATACATGGGGGATTCAAAATCCCCTGCCGAAAGGCGTGCCGGTTCGAGCCCGGCCGCTGGTACCACTTTTTATGACCCTAACCAAATTGGTTAGGGTTTTTTTATGTCTGAAATTAATTTTTATTTTTGTTTTATGTGTATTTGTTCTTAATTATCAGATAGTAAGTTACGGCATTTAGTTGTAGCCCAAGAAATGGGCATTAAATGGAAAAAAGGAAAAGTAATGAAAAAGGTAGTTGGTTTATTAGTTGCAACAATGGCGCTCTCTGGTTGTACTCACCGCATTGGAGATTTTACCGTTGCTTCAACAAAAAATATGAATCACACAAATAGTAATCATAGAGTTGATTACAACGAGCGAGTAACAGGAAAGGATGTTAAACATACAGTATTGATTTTCCCTACAGGCAGAAGCAATATGAAAGAAGCTATGGATAACGCCATTGAAAAAGCACCTGCAGCAGTTGGTCTTTCAAATGTAACAGTAAAAATTATTGATTGGTACATACCACTTATTTACGGACAAAGATATTACGAGATTGAAGGGAACCCAATTTACGAAGTAAAAGAAGAAAAGGCTAATTGATAGCTATATAAACTTTATATGCCATGATAATTTATCATGGCATTTTTATTTAAAGGGCAATAAATTTCGACTAATAAACCTTACTTATTCTCTAAAAACGCGATGAACTCTCCAGCCGATACATACCAAATATCATCTTTATTTGAGATTGTTTGAACGAGCTTTTCGGCGTAATCCCAGTTGTTATTTACTGTGTTTTTATCAAATTCCCACGAATGACCCCAAATCATCATTACAGTGAGCTTATTGCTTTTAAGCGCAATATATTGCTCTATTAATGGCATTGCTTTTGAGTGGTGAGCGGTTGGGTTCCATGCCATGTAGTTGGTAGGGAGCTCAAAATTAAGAGTGTCGTTTACTGTTCGGGCATTAGTAAAGCCCGCTTGCTTTACTAATTTCATAGCGGTTTTATCGTAAGAGCCTAAAGGGTATGCAAAAGAGTGTAAGGGGCTGCCTTTTATGGGCGATAAAATGTGCTTATCGCGGGCTAATTGTAATTTTAATTCTGCTGTATCTAAGCCCGCAAAGCCCGGATGTGAGTAACTGTGGCTTGCTATTTCATGGCCTTTATAAAGTGTTTTTACTTCACTTTGTTTTATATATTCGCCTGCTTTACCGGTAAAGGCTTTCATCCACGGTAGCTTTTTAGCAAATAAACCTGAGTTTAAGTTAAACGTACCAACAACCTGGTACTTATTAAGTAGTTCCACCAGCTTTTTGTCTTGTATAACGCCATCATCGTAGCTAAAAATAACAGCTTTAGTCGCGCCGTTAGGGTAGCTTTTTAAAGGTGCTTTACTGGCTGCACACGTAAAGCTTGCCGCCATTAATATAGCAATTAATAAACTCTTCATTTTAAGGTTTTCATTATTGGAGCAAGTTGTTTAGCCCAAAGGGCGTAGCCTGCCTGATTCAAATGGGTGCCATCGGTCGTGAGCGATTTTTTAAGCGTGCCATGAGGGCTTAAAAATGAGGGGTGTAAGTCTATATAGGTAAAATTTGCGTGCTCAATTGCTTTAATTTGTTGGTTAACTGTTTGCGCCATTTGCGTAACAAAATTGCGATGATCGGGCAAAATACTTTGTACATAAATTTGTGTATTTGGGAGTGAGTTATTGAGCTGAGTCACTATTTTTTCGATATTTTCACTCACCGACGCTAAGTTTTTAACTTGCTTTATATAATGGTAATTAAAAATATCGTTTACACCAATTTTTAAAAATATTGCTTTAGGCGGGGCTGCTTTTAATTCGTTTAAACGCGCTAAAACACCGTAGGTCATATCGCCACTAATACCGCGGTTTCTTACGCGTAGGTCGTTAAACCGTATGCTCCAATTTAGCCCTTGCTCTGTAATGCTATCGCCAATAAATACAATATCGCCTTTGCGTAAAGGTTGTAGCTTAAAATGGGCTATACGCTCAGCATAGTGGTTTTTTAGCCATTGCGATTGAAAAGGAATTGCCTTTTCGGCATTAGCTTTAAAGCTTATTAATACAGCACCTATAATTAATGTGCCAAGTAGAAAACTGATGTGTTGGAGTGTGTAATTACTTGGTTTATAACTCATAAAAACCTGCGCTTATAGACATACTAACTTAGCAATGTATCTATAAACGCCGGTTTTTGATACGTGTTGCATTCGTATTCAGACTTTGTTTTTAACCACCCTTTTTATTAAGCCTAAGAGTTTAGCAATCCCTAAAGTAAGTAGCATAGGTACGCCTATTAAAATAAGCTCTTTTACAAAGGGTAAGATGTACATCAAAATAGGGGCTATTTTCGGCTTTTCACCCTCAGCTGCACCGTGGGAGTATCCCTGTTGATTTATTTGTGCGGCCCAATCGGTAAGCTCTAAACTAACCAGTAAAAGGCTCACTAAAACAGATACAACTAACACAATGCTGGTGCGGGTTTTCCACTGTTGTTTTAGGTGCTTCATTATTTAGCCTCCTTGGCAAACATGCGTTTAGTAAGTTTTACTATCCAAGAAAAATTAAGCGCTAAATGCACACCTAGCATGGGCATAATAAAGGTGGCTGAATCGTGATGTATTTTCGACCAAAAGTCTTGAATGTTTAAACTAATATTAAGTGCGGGTAGTAGAGCTACCGACACTAAAAAGCCACTTACAAATACTAATAACATCATTATATAAACTAGGTAATCCCACACTATATTAAAGCGCTCGCGTGCTGTTATATTGGCAAATAAACGGCTAAAGCTGCGTGTTACCCAATCCCAGTGCAGTAGTAAGTGAATAACAAAAGGGATAATAAAAAATAGGCTAAACCATTCGTGTAAAGGGATACCAGTGGCTTGAGGTGCACTTACTAGCATAAAGCTAATAAGCAGTAAGGTGTCCATTACATAACGGAACTTTTGTAAGTTTTGTTTCCAATCAGACATTATTGACCCTGAAATAATTTATTTATAATACCAATCCGCATAATTAAGTGAACTATTTTGAGGATGGAAAAACGTGTTGATAGCAAGGCAAAAAATTCGCTATTTTGAACAACTAAATAGCGAATTTATTGCCTTGCTATCAACACGTTTATCCATCCTCAAAATAGATCACTTATTTATGCGGATTGTTATAAATGGACTTTTATTGAAGATGTTTGTGTT
>NZ_PNDP01000089.1:0-636 GCF_005886415.1 Pseudoalteromonas sp. S327
AGGGGAACCTGGGGCTGGATCACCTCCTTATACGATTTAGAACTTATTTGTTCGTAGTGTCCACACAGATGATTGTTAATTGTAAAGAGAACAACACTTATTGTTTGGGTCTGTAGCTCAGTTGGTTAGAGCGCACCCCTGATAAGGGTGAGGTCGGTGGTTCAAATCCACCCAGACCCACCACTTCTTCTTAATCTTATCACTAAGATTTAAGCGAAGTCGGATAACAAGCAATAAGACCAGCATATGTGGGGCTATAGCTCAGCTGGGAGAGCGCCTGCCTTGCACGCAGGAGGTCAGCAGTTCGATCCTGCTTAGCTCCACCACTTTACTTCTTAAAAATAAATATTCTTTATCGGGTAGCAACATCACCTGAGAATTGAGTGTGTTTAATTTTGAGAAGTTTTTGATTCTCTGCTCTTTAAAAATTTGGAAAAGCTGATAATAAAATTCTGATAGATACTTTGTATTTATCAAGAGTTTTCAAAAGTAAAAAAGAATGATAGCAGTATCATTCAGTGCCAATTTAATCATTCGTGATTAATTGGTATCTACTTTAGTATTCAATATTAACTTCTGGCGAAGTTAAACTGTCACATAACAAAGACCCGTTTGGGTTGTATGGTTAAGTGACTA